>NZ_JARVRT010000045.1:0-56802 GCF_030209605.1 Luteibacter sp. ME-Dv--P-043b | reverse complement strand
CAGGGGCTTTATCCCGGAAACCCGGTCTCATTTGAGACCGGGTTTTCTTTTTGTCCGCGCAAAGCGCAAGACTGCAGTACGTCATCGCGAACGTGCTCCAGCCAACCGACCAGAAGGCCTCCCCACCCGGGGAGGCCTTTGTTTTATGTGATCAAAGGATGTTGATCTGCGTATACAGCGTGTTGTACGGCGCGTTGGTCGACGTGTTCTGGTACTGGAAGTACCCCGACTCATGACCGTCCACGTTGTACTCGTCGAGCCAACCAACGACGGTCTGGCCCGGCGTGCATGGCCAGGTGTACTGCGTGCCCGTGATGCAGATACCGGTGCTTGCGTAGCGGGCTGAGCGTGGCAGCTGACCGCCATTCATCGACGCGATCGGGTTGGCGCCGTAGCCGATCTCGATGATCGCCACACGTAGCTCGCCACCGGCGTGATTACAGGTCGTGCTGCTGTTGCCGTTGGTGTATTCCCAACCGCAAGCCGTCGAACCGACCGCGTAGACACGGATGCTGGACAGGGCAGGCGCGGGTGCGCGAGGCACCGGTACCACGGCGAAATCCATCGGCGTGGGCAGGACACGGCCCTCCGCGGCGAGCGAAGGCAGTGCGGTCATCACGCGCGACGTGGCTGAGGCGCCTTCCTGAGCCTGAATACGCGTGGCTGCGGTGGCGGCGAACGCGAGGGTACAAAGTGCAAAACGTACGGAGTTCAAACGTGGTTCCTTTCCATAAAGCGAAACATACGCTGCGCGCCTGATCGGTGGGCAGCGTGCGGACATAGCGCGCTTGTCGTTGCGCTACACGGTGCACGGCAACTGCCCATGCACTGCGCGATAAGGATCGCCCGCCATGTCGCGTGCGAATGTCGGATACGGGCATCAGTGCTGCGCTGAATGGGCAAACGTCCGTTCAATCGCTAAGGGTTTGCGTGGATCGCCGGTGCAACATGACACCCGCGCGATTAGTCGGCATGATGTTGGCGCGTCGTGCAGCAAGGAAAACGCCATGGATACACGTCTCAACCGCAGGCAGGAGGAACTGGTCGCGATCGTGCAGCGCGAAGGCTTCGTCGGTGTCGACGAACTGGCCAGCCATTTCGACGTGGCGCCGCAGACGATCCGTAGAGACCTCAACCTCTTGTCCGACGGCGGCCTTATCCGCCGCTACCACGGTGGTGTCAGTGTGCCGGCCAGCAGTGTCGAGAACGTGGCCTACGCGGCACGGCAGACGTTGCAGGCGGTGGAAAAGAGCCGCATCGCCGCGGCCATCGCACGGCAGATCCCGGATGGCTCATCCCTCTTCATCAACCTGGGCACCACGAACGAGGGAGTCGGCCGCGCGTTGCTCGAGCACCGCGACCTGCGTGTCATCACCAACAACCTCAATATCGCGCTGCTGCTGAGCGACAACCCCACGTTCGAGGTGATCGTCGCCGGCGGCGTGGTGCGCGGCCGGGACCACGGCGTCACCGGCGAGGCGACCATCGAGCTGATCCGCCAGTTCAAGGTCGACTTCGGCATCATCGGTATATCGGGGATCGAGCTCGACGGCACGCTGCTGGATTTCGACTTCCACGAAGTGCGGGTGGCCCAGGCCATCATCGAACACTCCCGCCAGGTGCTCCTCGGCGCCGACCATACCAAGATCGGCCGTAACGCCATGGTGCGCCTCGGCGACTTCAGCCGTGTGGACGCATGGTTTACCGACCGGCCGCCGCCCGAGGCCTTGTTGCCTGTGCTGGAAGCGGCGGGCACACGGCTCTACGTCGCGGACTGAGCCGGGCCGTGCCGTCGCGAGGCCAAGGCGCCTCGTAGGCCCACATAAACATCGGTTTAGCCCCCCTATCAGCGGCGGGCGGCCGTATTGCAGCCCGCCGTTGCCAACGCTCGTGCGTACTACCCGCGTCGAGAACACGCATCCGTACGCTGCACTGCAGCGTGCGATGTTCGTTTGTGTTCGAATATGCTCATTTCAACGCAGGTGTCGCCCTGCCGAGTCATGGATTGTTCGTTTTCGCTCCGTCAGGCCCTCTGGCCCGTTGCGAACGAACGTACCCGAGCGTAGGGTGTCCTCGTTTCGGTAGGGCAACGCCTCCAGCCAAGTGGGGTGGTGCAATGGTCGAGCAGGTCGATGTTCTGGTGGTGGGCGGCGGCGTCAATGGCGTCGGTATCGCCCGTGACGCCGTGGGCCGTGGGCTCTCGGTGTGGCTGTGCGAACGCGACGATCTGGCGTCCCATACGTCGAGTGCGTCGACCAAGCTGATCCACGGCGGTCTGCGTTACCTCGAACAGTTCGAATTCGCTCTGGTCGGCAAGGCGCTGGCCGAGCGCGAGGTGCTGCTCCGCGCGGCGCCCCATATCATCTGGCCCCTGCGCTTCGTGTTGCCGCACCAGCCGCACCTGCGTCCCGCCTGGATGATCCGTATCGGGCTGTTCCTCTACGATCACCTGGGCCGTGGCCGGCGCACGCTGCCGGGCTCGCGCCGCGTGCGTTTTGCCAAGCATGTCACCGGCGAGCCGATGCGTGACGATTTCTCGGTGGGCTTCGTGTATTCCGATGCGTGGGTGCAGGATGCCCGCCTGGTGGTGCTCAACGCGATGGACGCGGTGCAGCGTGGCGCCAAGGTCGAGACCCACACGCGCTGTGTGAGCGCGCGCCGTGACGGCGATGGGTGGATCGCCGAGCTGGAGTCGCGCGACGGCAGCCGTCACTTCGTCAGGGCCCGTGCCCTGGTCAATGCGGCGGGGCCCTGGGCCGCCAGCTTCCTCGACGACGTGGCCCACCTGAAGCATTCGCACTCGCTGCGCCTGATCAAGGGCAGCCACATCGTCGTGCCGAAGATCTACGATCACCGTTACGCCTACATCTTCCAGCAGCCGGATCGTCGCATCGTGTTCGCCATTCCGTACGAGCGCGACTTCACGCTGGTCGGCACCACGGATATCGAATACAAGGCCGACCCGTCGAAGCCCAAGATCGATGCCGAGGAAATCCAGTACCTCTGCGAGGCGGCCAACCGCTACTTCAAGAAGCAGCTCACCCCTGACGACGTCGTGTGGAGCTACAGCGGCGTGCGGCCCCTCCTGCAGGACGAATCGGGCAGTGCGTCGGAAGTCACGCGCGACTACCTGCTGGACATCGACCAGAACGGCCCGCCGCTGCTCAACGTCTTCGGCGGCAAGCTGACCACGTTCCGCAAGCTGGCCGAGGAAGCCGTCGACAAGCTGGCTCCGCTGCTGGGCAACGACAAGCCGGCCTGGACGGCGGATGCCCGTCCGCTGCCCGGTGGTGGCGAGCGTGACATCGACGCGCTGACGGACGATCTCCGTGCGTCGCGGCCGTGGCTGACCGAACGCTTTGCCTGGCGCTTGACACACTTGTACGGCACGCGAGCTCGCGACCTGTTGGGCGAAGCCAATGGCCTGGCGGCGCTGGGCACGCATTTCGGTGCGGACCTCTACCAGGCCGAAGTGGACTACCTGATCCGTCACGAATGGGCTACCGAGGCGGAGGACATCCTCTGGCGTCGCAGCAAGATCGGCCTGCATGTCGGCAAGGACGACGTGCAACGCCTTACCGAGTACCTCAATCAGCGGGTCCCGCAGGGGCGCGCCACCCAACCGTAGCGCTAGCGCGCTGCCAGCCATGAAACCGATGGAGAGACGGATCATGCGACAAAATATTGGTGAGTTGATATCCGAAGCCGTGGCGATGTTCATCATCATCGCCTTCGGCGATTCCGTAGCGTGCATGTATGTGCTCTACGATCCCAGTCCCTACCTCAACGCCTACTGGGGCGTGTGTATCGCGTGGGGCCTTGCCGTCACCATCGCGATTTACGCCACGGCATCGGTGTCGGGTACGCACGCCAATCCGGCGGTGACCCTGGCGCTGGCCGTCTTCCGCAACTTCTCGTGGAATAAGGTGGTGCCTTACTGGATCGCGCAGGTGATCGGTGCGTTCCTCGGTGCGGCCATCGTCTACGCCCTGTTCGGGCCGGTGATCGATCACTTCAACGCCACGCACAACCTCACCCGTGAAGCGGGCGGCGCCGCTGGCGTGTTCTTCACCCATCCGGGCCTGGCCGTCACGCCCATGCATGCGCTGACTGACCAGATCATCCTCACCGCCTTCCTGCTGTTCGGCATCTTCGCCATCACCGAGCAGTACAACGAGACCGCCCCGGGTGCCAACAACGGTGCGCTGATCATCGGCCTGCTGGTGGCCACCATCGGTGCGTCGATGGGTTACCTGGAAGCGTGGGCGATCAACCCGGCGCGCGACTTCGGCCCGCGCCTGTTCGCCTACTTCGCCGGTTGGGGTTCGTCCGCGCTGCCGTCGCCGGATAACTACTGGTGGGTGCCGATCGTCGGCCCGCTGATCGGCGGCGTGGTCGGTGGCGGTGCCTACCAACTGCTGATCCACCCGTTCCTGCCGGCCCGCCAGCGCGCGCTCGAAGAAGCCCGCCAGGCCGCCGCGCGTGGCACGTCTTCCCATTCGACCATTCAGTGAGGCCCCAGATGGACAAGCAGAAATACATCCTCGCCATCGACCAGGGCACCACCAGCTCGCGCACCATCCTGTTCGATCACGACGGCAACATCGCCGGCACGGCGCAGCGCGAGTTCCCGCAGATCTTCCCGCAACCGGGCTGGGTGGAGCACAACCCGCGCGAGATCATGACCAGCGTGTTATCGACGATGACCGAAGTCATCAGCAGCTCCGGCATCGATGCCAGCTGCATCGAGGGCATCGGCATCACCAACCAGCGCGAGACGGCGGTGGTGTGGGACAAGAAGACCGGCCAGCCGATCTACAACGCCATCGTGTGGCAGTCGCGGCAGACCGCCGACATCTGCGAGAAGCTCAAGGCCGCCGGCCATGACGAGATGGTGCGCGAGAAGACCGGCCTGCTGATCGACGCCTATTTCGCCGGCACCAAGGTGCGCTGGATCCTCGACCACGTGGAGGGTGCGCAGGCGCGTGCCGAAGCGGGCGAGCTGCTGTTCGGCACCATCGATACCTGGGTGATCTGGAACCTTACCGGCGGCAAGGTGCACGTCACCGACTACACCAACGCCTCGCGCACGCTGATGTACGACATCTACAAGCGCGAGTGGGACGACGAACTGCTGACGATGCTCAACGTGCCGCGCGCCATGCTGCCGGAAGTGAAGTCGTCCAGCGAGGTGTACGGCAACACGCTGGCCAAGCATTTCTTCGGTCGTGAAGTGCCGATCGCCGGCATCGCGGGCGACCAGCAGGCGGCGTTGTTCGGCCAGGCCTGCTTCGAGCCCGGCCTGGCCAAGAACACCTACGGCACCGGCTGCTTCATGCTGATGAACACGGGCGAGAAAGCCGTCCGTTCGAAGAATGGTTTGCTCACCACCATCGCGTGGGGCGTGGACGGCAAAGTGGAATACGCGCTGGAAGGCAGCATCTTCGTAGCCGGCTCGGTCATCCAGTGGCTGCGCGACGGCCTGCGCATGCTGGGCAAGGCGGCGGATTCGCAGTCGTATGCCGAGCGCGCCAAGGACAACGATGGCGTGTACTTCGTGCCGGCCTTCGTCGGCCTGGGTGCGCCCTATTGGCGAAGCGACGTGCGCGGCGCGGTGTTCGGCCTGTCACGCGGCACCACCAAGGAGCAGTTCATCCGTGCCGCGCTGGAATCCATGGCCTACCAGACCCGCGACGTGCTGGAAGCGATGCAGATCGACTCGGGCATCGAACTGAAGGAACTGCGCGCCGACGGTGGCGCTATCGCCAACGATTTCATGGCGCAGTTCCAGGCCGACATCCTCGACGTGACGGTACTGCGCCCGAAGGTGCAAGAGACCACCGCGCAGGGTGCGGCGTATCTTGCCGGCTTGGCCGTGGGTTTCTGGAAGGATCGTGCGGACATCGCCAAGCGCTGGGCTGTCGATCGCGAGTTCAAGCCCGGGATGACCAAGGAAACGCGCGACGATCTGTATGAAGGGTGGAAGCAGGCGGTGACCGCGACAATGGGATTCAAGCCGCGGAATTGAGGCTTTGCGATTGTCGCCCACATCGTGGGCTCCTACAGAGGCACGTATCGTTTGGCGTGCGGAATGGTGCATCGCCCACATCGTGGGCTCCTACAGGAGCGTGTGGCGTTTGGCGTGCGATGGATCTTGTAGGAGCGCACGATGTGCGCGATGGGTTATGCGGCAAGGTTCATCGCTCACATCCATCGCCCACATCGTGGGCTCCTACAAACGCACGTACCGTCTGGCGTGCCACAGACCATGTAGGAGCGCACGATGTGCGCGAAAAGCCACCTATTGGCGCCTCAGCCCAGCGTGTAACCGAACTGGCTTTCGAACTCCGCGGCGAACTGATCGTACGTGAAGTACTGGTTCTGCGTGCCCGGGTGCTCGACCTTTAGCGCGCCCATCAGCGAGGCCATCTTGCCGACGGTGGGCCAGTCGTAGCCCTTCATGATGCCGAAGATGAGGCCGGCGCGGTACGCGTCGCCGCAGCCGGTGGGATCGACCACCTTGTGCTCGCGGGCGGGCGGGATCTCGATCGTTTCGCCGTTGACGTGGATCTGCGAACCGCGCGGGCCCTGCGTGACGATGTACGCGGTGACCTTCGAGGCGATGTCCGCGGCGTTCCAGCCGGTGCGCTGCTGCAGCAGCTGCGACTCGTAGTCGTTGACGATGACGTACGTGGACTTCTCGATCATCGAGCGGAACTCGTCGCCGTTGAACAGCGGCATCGCCTGGCCCGGGTCGAAGATGAAGGGCACGCCGCGGGCGGCGAACTCGTCCACGTGCTGCAGCATGGCTTCGCGGCCGTCCGGCGCGACGATGCCGAACTGGTAGTCCGGGATGTCGCGCACGTGGTTCTCGTGCGCGCTGGACATCGCACCGGGATGGAAAGCCGTGATCTGGTTGTTGTCCAGGTCCGTGGTGATGAAGCACTGCGGGGTGAACTGGTCGTCGAACTGGCGCACGCCGTCGAGGCGGATGCCGAATTTCTCCAGGTGCGCGCGGTAGGGCGCGAAGTCCTGGCCGACCGTGGCCACCGGCATCGGCTCGCCGCCCAGCAGCTTCAGGTTGTAGGCGATGTTGCCCGCGCAGCCGCCGAACTCGCGACGCATGGCCGGCACCAGGAAAGACACGTTCAGGATGTGGACCTGATCCGGAATGATGTGGTTCTTGAACTGGTCCTGGAACACCATGATGGTGTCGTAGGCGAGCGATCCGCAGATAACGGCAGTCATGCGTTGGGCAACCCTGAAGGATGTGATGGCACGACCGTGAACCGGCCGCCGCGAGCGCCGAACGCGAGGGGTTCGGCAAACCGACGGATCGTACCCAAATTCGTCGCCTTAGGCGACAGGCCAACACGTACAGAATTACGGGAATGCCGCAGCTTCCGCTCGCATCCTTCGGACTTACAAGACTTTCTTAACTTCTTCGCCTCCGCTTCGCCCTTGCGTGGGGGAGGGCGCCAATCTAGACTTCCATGCTTACTTTTTGCCGCAACGGGCGCCCGCCGCACATGTTTAAGAAGTTCCGCGGACTCTTTTCGAACGACATCTCCATCGATCTCGGCACGGCGAATACGCTCATCTACGTTCGTGGACAGGGCATCGTCCTGAATGAGCCGTCCGTCGTGGCCATCCGCCAGGATCGTGGCCCCGGTGGTCCCCGTACCGTCGCCGCCGTGGGTGGCGACGCCAAGCGCATGCTCGGCCGCACCCCCGGCAACATCGCCACGGTCCGCCCGATGAAGGACGGCGTCATCGCCGACTTCACCATGACCGAAGCGATGCTGCAGCACTTCATCAAGCAGGTGCACCGCTCGCGCATGCTGCGGCCCAGCCCGCGCGTGCTGGTGTGCGTGCCCTGCGGCTCCACCCAGGTGGAGCGTCGTGCCATCAAGGAATCGGCCGAAGGCGCCGGCGCCCGTGACGTCTTCCTGATCGAGGAGCCGATGGCCGCCGCGATCGGTGCCGGTATCCCGGTGCACGAAGCCCGTGGCTCGATGGTGCTGGACATCGGTGGCGGCACCTCCGAGGTCGCGGTCATCTCGCTCAACGGCATCGTCTACTCGCAGTCCGTGCGCGTGGGCGGCGATCGCTTCGACGAAGCCATCATCAACTACGTGCGCCGCAACCACGGCACGCTGATCGGTGAGTCCACCGCCGAGCGGATCAAGCTCGAAGTGGGCTGCGCGTTCCCCCAGAGCGAAGTGCGGGAGATGGAAATCTCCGGCCGCAACCTCGCCGAGGGCGTGCCGCGCATGTTCACCATCAACTCCAACGAGGTGCTGGAAGCCCTGCACGAGCCGCTGTCCGGCATCGTGGCGGCGGTCAAGGCGGCGCTGGAACAGACCCCGCCGGAGCTCTGTTCCGACGTGGCCGAGCGCGGCATCGTGCTCACCGGCGGCGGCGCGCTGCTGCGCGATCTGGATCGCCTGATCTCCGAGGAAACCGGCCTGCACGTGCAGGTCGCCGACGACCCGCTCACCTGCGTGGCGCGCGGCGGCGGCAAGGCCCTGGAGATGATCGACCAGCACGGCAGCGACTTCTTCGCGTTCGAATGATGGCGGCCGCGCGCGGCGCTTTGGCCGGAGCGCGCTGAACCATGGCCCTCAATCGCGACGAATCGTCGCCGCTGTTCGCACCGGGCGTGGCGGGAACGCTGCGCCTGATCGTCTACCTGGCGCTGGCCTGCGTGCTGATGGTCCTGGACCATCGGGGCGGGTGGCTGGGCAACGTGCGCTATGGCCTGTCCATCGTCATCGAGCCCATCTACCGGATCGCCGGCCTGCCGTCGCAGGGTTTCCAGGCGGCCACGGTGGCGTTCGCCGACCGCCAGCGCCTGACCGAGCAGAACCAGCGGCTGCGTGAAGACCTGCTGCTGGCCAACGCCAAGCTCAACCGCATGGCCTCGGTGGCCGAGCAGAACCAGCGCCTGAAGGAACTGCTGGACACCCAGCACAGCCTGTCGCTCAACGTGCAGCTGGCCCGCCTGGTCGGCGTGGACCTGGGGCCGTTCCGGCACCGGATCGTGCTCAACCTGGGCGCGCGCGACAAGGTGCGGCAAGGCCAGGTGGTGATCGACGCCCGCGGGGTGATGGGCCAGATCGTCGACGTGATGCCCACCACCTCGGTGGCCATGCTGATCACCGATCCCAACCACGCCATTCCCGTCACCATCGAGCGCACCGGGCTGCGTACCGTGGCCTACGGCTCGCGCGCGGGCGACATGC
This sequence comes from Luteibacter sp. ME-Dv--P-043b, assembly GCF_030209605.1. NCBI lineage: Bacteria > Pseudomonadati > Pseudomonadota > Gammaproteobacteria > Lysobacterales > Rhodanobacteraceae > Luteibacter > Luteibacter sp. ME-Dv--P-043b. Next base: position 47,557 of record NZ_JARVRT010000045.1, on the reverse strand, counting down.
TGACCCTGCCCACCATCCCCGTCTCGGCGGACGTGCAGGCCGGCGACAAGCTGGTCACCTCCGGCCTGGGCGGTCGTTTCCCGCCCGGTTTCCCGGTGGGCGAGATCCGCGACGTGGCGCAGACGCCGTCCGGCACGTTCCTCTCGGCGCAGGCCAAGCCGGCCGCCGACCTGGATCGCAGCGAGGATGTGCTGCTGCTGCACGACCTGGCCGAGCCGGCCGGGCCGCCGCCGCTCGCTCCGAACGTCGGTCCGTCGAACAGCCTGGCGCCCGATCCCAATGCCGCGCCCACGACGCCCGCCGCCGCGGCGCCGACGCTGCCGTCGGTCACCTCGCCGACCGCCAGCCGCGTTCCCGCGCGCGCCGCGTCCACGGGGAGCACGCCATGAACCGCATCCGGGTTCGCCAGCTGTGGTTCGCCGCCACGCTGCTACTGTCGCTGTTCCTGATGCTGATCCCGCTGCCCGGGCCGCTGACGCCGTTCAAGCCCTACTGGCCGGCGCTGGTGCTGCTGTACTGGTGCCTGCAGTCGGGTGACCGCGTGACGCTGGGCATGGCGTTCTGCCTGGGCGTGGGCGCCGACCTGTTCGACGGCGTGCTGCTGGGCGAGCAGGCCCTGCGCCTGACCGCCATGGTGTTCATCGCGCTGCGCTTCCGCTCGCGCCTGCGCTTCTTCCCCATGTGGCAGCAGTCGCTGGCCGTGCTGGGCCTGTTGCTCAACGACCGCGTGTTGCTGCTGCTGATCCGCGTACTCGGTGGCGACCCGGCGCCGCCGGCGGAATACTGGATCTCGCCGCTGGTGGGCGCAGCGCTGTGGCCGTTCGTGTTCCTGATCTTGGACGACCTCCGCGCCCGGCTGCGCATCCACGAGACATGAAGCGGCGCGCCTCTATCAAGGAAGTGCGGGGCGAGGTGGCGCTGTTCCGGCGCCGTGCCCTGGCCGGGTTCGCACTGATCCTGGCCGGGCTGGTCGCCGTGTGCTGCCAGTACGTCAACCTGCAGGTGAACCACCACGACGAGTTCGCCGCGCGCTCGGAGCAGAACCGGGTAAAGCCGCGCGCGATCCCACCCGCCCGCGGGCTGATCTTCGACCGCAATGGCGTGCTGCTGGCCGATAACGTGCCGGCCTTTCGCCTGGAAGTGACGCCGGAACAGGTGGCCGACATGGACACCATGCTGGCCAACCTCGGTGCCATCGTGCCGCTGAGCGACGAGGACATCGCCACCTTCCGCAAGCAGGTGAAGGGCAGCCGGCGCTTCGAGGGCGTGCCGCTGAAGCTCAAGCTGACCGAGGACGAGATCGGCCGCTTCGACGTCAACCGCTGGCGCTTCCCCGGCGTGGACGTGGTGCCCTACCTTACCCGGCGTTACCCGCTGGGCGCGTCGCTGGCCCATGTCATCGGCTATGTCAGCCGCATCGACGTGGACGACCTGGCCCGCATGGACGAGGACGAGGAGGCCAGCTACAAGGGCACCACGCATATCGGCCGCATCGGCATCGAGCGTTCCTACGAAAAACTGCTGCATGGCGCGCCCGGCTACGAGCTGGTCGAGGTGAACGCCGACGGGCGCACGCAGGCGGTGCTGGACACCACGCCGCCGACGCCGGGCAAGAACATCTACCTGAGCATCGACGTGCGCCTGCAGAAGGCCGCGGAGGACGGCCTGAACGGACGCTCCGGTGCGGCCATCGCCATCGATCCGCGCAACGGGCAGGTGCTGGCCTTCGCCAGCGTGCCCAGCTTCGACCCCAACCTGTTCGTCAACGGCATCAGCTCGGCCGACTACAAGGCGCTGACCACCTCGCCCGACAAGCCGCTGTACAACCGCGCGCTGCGCGGCGTGTATCCGCCCGGCTCCACGGTGAAGCCGTTCCTGGCGCTGGGTGGACTGACCATGGGCATCCGCCGGCCGTCGGACACGGTGCTGTCCACGGGCGAGTTCTGTATCCCGGGGCAGTCGCGCTGCTACCGCGACGACAAGCGCGGCGGCGACGGCACGGTCAACATGATCCGCGCCATCGAGTTGTCCACCAACACCTATTTCTACCGGCTGGCGCTGGACATGGGCATCGATCGCCTGTCGCAGTGGATGGGCAGCCTGGGCTTCGGCAAGAAGACCGGCATCGACCTGGTCGGCGAGGTGCCCGGCATCCTGCCGTCGCGCGAATGGAAGGCCACGCGCAGCAAGGCCGGCTGGTACCCCGGCGAAACCATCATCGCCGGCATCGGCCAGGGTTACTGGGCGGTGACGCCGCTGCAGCTGGCGCACGCGGTGGCCACGTTCGCGGGCCACGGCATTCCTTACACGCCGCATTTCCTGCTGGACACGCAGGACGGCGTGGACAGCCCGCGCGTGCGCCAGGCGTTTCCGCCCAGCGGGCCGTCCGTGGTGCGCAAGCAGGCGGATTGGGACGCCGTGAACGAAGGCATGAAGGCGGTGATCAACTCCGGCGCCGGCACCGGCAGGAAGCTGGGCATCGGCTTCCCGTACCTGATCGCCGGCAAGAGCGGCACCGCCGAGCGCTTCTCGCGCACCACCAACGCCTACAACGAAAACAAGAACACCGCCTACCTGGCCACGCGCCACCGTGCGCTGTTCATCGCCTATACGCCGGCGGACGATCCGAAGATCGCCACGACCGTGGTGCTGGAAGCCGGCGCCTGGGGCGCCGCGGATTCCGGCCCCATCGCGCGCAAGATCCTCGACCAGTGGGTGGTGGACGAGGGCGGCCCACGCCCGTCCGATCTGCCGCCGGGCCCGATCGTCATCTCCGACGCACCGCCCGACGCGTCGCCGGATGCCCATCCGGACGAGCATCCCGAGGCCTCTCCCGTGCAGGGCGTCCAGCCCGCCGATGGCGCCAGCAGCGCACCACCCCCCGACGACAACGGTGAGGACCAGTGAGCGCCATCCAGAACCTTAGCCTGCGCATGAAGCGTTTCGGCGTGCGCCTGATCAGCCGGCCGCGCCTGGATATTCCCTTGCTGCTGGCGCTGATGGTGCTGGCGGGCGTGGGCCTGACCACGCTTTACAGCGCGGGCAACGCCAATGTCGGCCTGGTGACGGGGCAGGCGGCGCGCTTCGCGCTGGGCGGCGTGCTGCTGCTGGTCATCTCCCGCATTCCGCCGCCGGTGCTGCGCTCGTGGACACCGTGGCTATACATGGGCAGCACCGCGCTGCTGGTGGTGGTGGCCGTGCTGGGCGAGGGCAGGGGCGCCTACCGCTGGCTGGACCTGGGCGTGATGCGCTTCCAGCCGTCCGAACTGCTCAAGCTGACCATGCCGATGATGGTGGCGTGGTACCTGCACCCGCGCCAGCTGCCGCCGAGCTGGAAAGACATCGTGGTGGTAGGCCTGCTGATCGCGGTGCCAGCCGGCCTGATCGCGGAACAGCCCGACCTGGGCACCGCGCTGCTGGTGGCCGGCGCGGGCGCGTTCGCGCTGTTCCTTTCCGGCATGGCCTGGTGGCGCATCGGCCTGATCGTGGGCGCGGTGGGCGGGGCCATTCCCGTGGCCTGGCAGTTCCTGCACGAATACCAGCGCAACCGCGTGCGCACGCTGCTCGATCCGGAGTCCGATCCGCTGGGCAACGGCTGGCACATCATCCAGTCGAAGATCGCCGTCGGCTCCGGCGGCGTGTTCGGCAAGGGCTGGCAGCACAGCACGCAGTCGCGCCTGGAATTCCTTCCCGAGCACACCACCGACTTCATCTTCGCGGTGTTTTCCGAGGAGTTCGGGCTGATCGGCGTCATCGGCATCATGCTGCTGTACGCGTTCATCATCGGCCGCTGCCTGTGGATCGCGATGAACGCGCGCGACACCTATTCGCGCCTGCTCGCCGGCGCCATCGGCATGAGCTTCTTCGTGTACGTGGCGGTGAACGGCGGCATGGTGGCGGGCATCCTGCCGGTGGTCGGCGTGCCGATGCCGCTGGTCAGTTACGGCGGCACCTCGGCCGTGTCGCTGCTCACCGGATTCGGCGTGCTTATGTCGATCCATGCGAACCGCAAGTTGCACGATTGATGGCTGAACAGTGGCCCAGGCCTGCCCCGGACGCGTCACGACCGCGTGTTACGCTTCGGTGCATGGATGAAGCCCTGACAGCGCGCTGCGCACGCCCCGTACGTCGTCTTCCGCGCCTCGCCGGCGCGTTGATCGCCTTCCCCCTGCTGTTTGCCGCGTCGGCGCATGCGGAGACGCATCCCGGCCAGGACGCACTGGTCCGCGAGGTGGCCAAGGACACGGGCAAGAGCCCCGCGTCGCTGAACGCGCTGCTGGACAACGCGAAGAAACAGCAGGCGATCCTCGATGCGATCAGCCGCCCCGCCGAGGGCAAGCCGTGGCGCGATTACCGCCCCATCTTCCTTACCGAGCAGCGGATCGCCGCGGGCGCCGCGTTCTACGAGGAACATCGTGCCCTGCTGGACGGCATCGGTCGCAAGTACGGCGTGCCGCCGGAATACATCGTGGCCATCGTCGGCGTCGAGACGTTCTACGGCAAGAACACCGGCAAGTGGAAAGTCATCGACGCGCTCAGCACCCTGGCCTTCTATTACCCCAAGCGCGCGCCGTTCTTCCGCGAGCAGCTGAAGACCTTGCTGGAGCTGCCGCCCCACCACCTCGGTGGCCCGATCGACACGCTGACCGGCTCCTACGCGGGTGCCCAGGGCTGGGGCCAGTTCATGCCTTCGTCCATTCGCGACTGGGGTGTGGACTACGACCACGACGGCCGGATCGACATGAAGGGCTCGATGGGCGACATCTTCGCCAGCATCGCCAATTATTTCGTCGAGCACGGCTGGGAGCGGGGCGGCCCGGTGGCCGCGCGCATGCAGCCGGATGGCCGTGTGGCCGCGCCGGAGGTTCCCAAGGACTGGCGTCCCGTCGCGCCGGTGGAATCGTTCGTGGCCGATGGCTTCGCTCCGGTGCAGCACCTCAATCCGGGGCGTGAGGCCCAACTGGTTCGGCTGGATGGGCCGGCCGGGGACGAATACTGGCTGACCTTCCAGAACTTCTACGTCATCACCACGTACAACCGCAGTCCCATGTATGCCATGGCCGTGAACCAGCTCGCCCAGGCGATCCGCGAGCGCGCGGGTGGTGCTGCGCCGCGATGAGGGAGGGGGTGCCGTCGTTGGGATCGCCTACCGGTTGGGGATCGCCTGTGGCTTTGGGGTCGCTCGTGGCCTTGGGATCGCCCACATCGTGGGCTCCTACCGGGTGGCGGTTCTGCTTGGTGGTGTTTATGGCGGTGCTGTTGTCGGCGTGTGGCGGGGGGAAGAACACGCGGCCGGCGTCGCGGGGTAGCAGCGGCGGGGGCTCGTCGTCGTCTTCGTCGTCGCGGGGTGGTTACGACGATATCCGCAAGTCGCAGGGGTCGCGGTATCGCTCGCGTGCCGACAGCGTGCCCACCGAGATCCCGGACGTCAGCAAGCTGCCCGAGCCGGTGCCGAAGGTGGAGCCGCGGTCGATCTACGGCAACAAGACCCCTTATTCCGTGCTGGGCCAGACCTACAACGTGCTGCCGACCCCGCGCGGTTACGTGGAGCGCGGTATCGCCTCGTTCTACGGCAACAAGTTCCACGGCTACAAGACCTCCAGCCTGGAGGAATACGACATGTACCAGTTCTCGGGCGCGCACAAGACGCTGCCGCTGCCCAGCTATGCGCGGGTCACCAACCTCGAGAACGGCAAGAGCGTGATCGTGCGCATCAACGATCGCGGCCCGTTCCACGAGAACCGCATCATCGATCTTTCCTTCGCCGCCGCCGTCAAGATCGGCGTGTGGCCCAAGGGCACCGGCCTGGTCGAGGTCCGCGCCATCGACCCGACGGAGGCCAACAGCGATCGCGGGGCGCCGTACGTCAACACGGCGCCCAAGCCCGCGCCGATCACCGCGCCACCGCCGCCTGCGGGGCGGTTCGTCGCGGCCGTGCCGGTGGGCGCGCGCACCGCGCCGACGCCAGAGCGCGCCGTGACCCGGCCGCCGTCCTCGGCGATTGCCGCGCCCGTGGGGAGCGCGCCCGTGGGTGGCGCCGTGGTCGGGAGCGCCGCAGTGGGCAGCGCCCGGCCGGTCAGCGGCGCCACGCCGGCGACCGGCGCGGCGTCCACCGGCAACGACGACGAGAACCACGTGCCAGGCATGACCGGCATCTCGCCAGCGGAAGCGCTGCCGCCATTGGCGGGCGCCGGTACCGGCACGGGTGCCACCAGGGGTACAGGCGTGGCCACGACGGGCGCTGCCGCGGCGGGCCCGTCGGCGTCCCGTGGCACGGCCAGCCGGCCCTCCGGCACCGTGCCGTGGAACGCGCCTGCCGGCAGTGCCGCCGCAGGTGCCACCGGCGTGTCCGCAGGCGCCGCCCAGGGGCCGATCACGGCCGCCATTCCCGGCAAACCCACCATCTACCTCCAGGTCGGCGCGTTTTCCGACGCGGCCAACGCCAACCGGGTGGCCGAGCAGTTGAACAAGGCCGGCCTCGGGCCGGTCAGTGTCATCGAGACCGCCGTGGGCGGCCGCAGTGTGCGCCGCGTTCGCGTCGGGCCGCTGGCCGACGTCGACACCGCCGATCGCGTGACCGACCAGATCGCCGGCATGGGTCTGCCCCGTCCGTCGGTCGCGGTAGACTGACCTTCTTTTTTTGCATTTCACTGGACCGTTGAAACGATGAAGCTCCTGCCCCGCTCCCTCCTTGCCTTCGCCGCCGCCGCGCTCGTCGCGGGCGTCGCTGCGCAGCAGCCCCCCCGTCCGACCGTCGTGCCCCGCCCGGCGGTGCCCGAGGCGCCGGTGCCGCCGCCGCCGGAAGTCGAGGGCAAGAGCTGGGTGCTCATGGACTACAACACGGGGCAGATCATCGCGTCCAAGGACATGGACGTGCAGCTCGAGCCGGCGTCCATCACCAAGATCATGACGGACTACGTGGTGTCGGCCGAACTCGGTAACGGCAAGATCCACATGACCGATCCGGTCACCATCAGCGAGAACGCCTGGCGTGGCGGCGGTGCCAGCACCGACGGCTCCACCAGCTTCCTCAAGCTCAACAGCCAGGTGCCGCTGAAAGACCTGCTCTTCGGCATGATCATCCAGTCGGGCAACGATGCCGCCATCGCACTGGCCGAGCACACCGCGGGCTCCGAGCCGGCGTTCGCCAACCTGATGAACGCCTATGCCAAGCAGATCGGCATGACGCATTCGCAGTTCCAGAACGCCTCCGGCTACCCGGTGGCCAATCACTACACGACCGCGCACGACATCGCGATCCTCTCCCGCGCCCTGATCCACGACTTCCCCGAGGACTACGCGATCTCGGCCGTGAAGGAGTTCGAGTGGAACGGCATCAAGCAGCACAACCGCAACCTGCTGCTGTGGCGCGACAACACGGTGGACGGCATCAAGACCGGCCATACCGCCGCTGCCGGCTATTGCCTGGCCGCGTCCGCCAAGCAGGGCGACGCCCGCATGATCGCCATCATCATGGGCGCCAGCAGCGAGAAGGGTCGCGCGGACGCCGCGCTGGCGCTGCTCAACTACGGCTTCCGCTTCTACGAAAGCCACAAGCTCTACGAGGCCAACAAGCCGCTGGCCACGCCCAAGCTGTGGAAGGGTGCCGAGAACACCGTGCCGCTGGGCCTCACGGAAGACGCGCTGGTCTCCGTAAAGCGCGGCGACTACGACAAGCTCAAGGCCAACCTCGACATTCCCACCACGCTGATCGCCCCGTTCAAGAAGGGCCAGCAGGTCGGCACGCTGCGCGTGACGCTCGATGGCCAGCCGGTGCTCACGGCGCCCCTGGTGGCACTGAACGACGCGCCCGAAGGCGGCTTCTTCTCCCGCCTGTGGGACACCATCATGCTGTGGTTCCACAGCGACGGCGACAAGAAGTAAGAGGGCATCCGGCCATGCGCGAGATCGACTTCAGCGACGCACAGAAGGACGGCAAGGGCTTCCAGTTCCCGGGCGAGTTCGAGATCACGGCGATCGGCAACGCCGCCGCCGGCCTCGACAAGCACATCCCGGCGTTGCTGCACGGCATCGGCCTGGAAGTGCTCCACGAGACCCTGTCCACCAAGCTCACCCCCGCCGGCAACTACCAGTCGGTCACGGTGAGCTTCGTCGCCCCCAGCCGCGAGAAATACCTCGAGGCCCACAGCACCCTCCGCGCGGACGAGAACATCCGTTTCACGATGTGACCCGTCTGCGCGGGGCTGGGGCTTGCCGCGGGTAGGAGCGCACGATGTGCGCGAAAAGCCAACAAGGCGGGGACGCGGCAACGCGCCCTTTCGCGCACATCGTGCGCTCCTACACGGGTGCCGGGCGGGTCCTTGATTCGCCGGCCCGGGGCCCACAACTTTCCGATAGTCCTTACGAACCGTCCCCTCCCATGACCTTCCCCCTCAACGTCCGCCGGCTGGGGCGTGTTCCCTACGAATCCACCTGGAAGGCCATGAGCGCCTTCACGGACAACCGCACGGACGACACGGTCGACGAGCTGTGGCTGCTGGAGCACGATCCCGTGTTCACGCTGGGCCAGGCCGGCAAGGAAGAGCACGTGCTGGCCGCGGGGGATATCCCGGTGGTGCGCGTGGATCGCGGCGGCCAGGTCACCTACCACGGCCCGGGCCAGATCGTGGCCTACCCCATGATCGACCTGCGGCGGGTGGGCGTGGGCGTCCGCGAGCTGGTCTGCCGCATCGAGCAGGCCATCATCGATACCCTGGGCGAGTGGAACATCGGGGCGGAACGGCAGGAGGGCGCCCCCGGGGTCTATGTCGCCGGGGCCAAGGTCGCCGCGCTGGGCCTGCGCATCCGGCGCGGGTGCAGCTTCCATGGCCTGGCCTTCAACGTCGACATGGATCTTGCCCCCTACCACCGCATCAATCCCTGCGGGTACAAGGGTTTGGAAGTCACCCAGGTGTTAGACTTGGGCGGTCCGTCGCGGTTGGTGGACGTGGAAGACGTCCTGGTGCAGGAATTCTGTAAGCAGTTCGGCTTCTCCGCCGTCGCCGCCGATCCTACCCTTCCCGAACTCCCCGCCCGCGTCGCGGTCTGAGGACGTAGCCGTCATGAGCCAAACCTCTTCCCTCTCCCCACGCAGCATCCCCATCGCCGTCGTCGACAAACCCGGCGAAAAGATGCTCGGCAACGACAAGATCGCGCTCAACCGCGCGGGCTTCGACACGAACGTGCCCACGCTGCGCAAGCCGGGCTGGATTCGCGTCCGCCTGCCGCAGGGCAACGCCGTGCAGGAACTGAAGGCACGCCTGCGCGAGAACTCGCTGGTCACGGTGTGCGAGGAAGCCTCCTGCCCGAACATCCACGAGTGCTTCTCCAAGGGCACGGCCACCTTCATGATCCTGGGCGAGGTCTGCACGCGGCGCTGTTCGTTCTGCGACGTGGCCCACGGCCGCCCGCAGCCGCCTGATCCGCTGGAGCCCGCCCGCCTGGCCGAGACCATCCGCGACATGCGGCTGAAGTACGTGGTGATCACCTCGGTGGACCGCGACGACCTTCGCGACGGCGGTGCCGAGCACTTCGCCTCCTGCATCCGTGCCGTGCGCCACGCCAGCCCCAACATCCGCATCGAGATCCTCACCCCGGATTTCCGCGGCAAGGGCCGGATGGAGCGCGCGCTGGAGGTCATGAAGGATTTCCCGCCGGATGTCTTCAACCACAACCTGGAGACGGTGCCCCACCTCTACCGCGAGGTCCGGCCCGGCGCCGACTACCAGTGGTCACTGGACCTGCTCAAGCGGTTCAAGGCGCAGCACCCGGAGGTCCCGACCAAGTCCGGCATCATGCTGGGCCTGGGCGAGACGATGGACCAGGTGCTGGAGACCATGCGCGATCTACGCAACCATGACGTCGACATGATCACCATCGGCCAGTACCTGCAGCCGACGGCGCATCACCACCCGGTGGTCCGTTACTGGACGCCGGACGAGTTCGATGCACTGCGCGTGGCGGGTGAGGCGATGGGTTTCGGCCATGTCGCTTCGGGCCCGTTAGTGCGATCCTCCTACCATGCCGACCTCATGGCTCACGCCGCGGGTGTCGTCGAATAAACGTTTCAACGCACTCCGAGGCTGCGATTACATGATCCTTCGTCCCGCGTTCGCCCTCCTGCTCGCCCTTTCGACGGCAGGTATCCACGCCCAGAACGCCAAACCGCAGCCGGACACCGCGCCCGCGACCAAATCGGCCGCTCCCCAGCCGAAGGATGCCTCGGAAGCCGCGACCTCGCCCGAGCCGCAGCGCAAGGAATCCACCCTGCCGCTGAAGCCCACCCCGGCCGAAGCCCAGGCATCGCAGCTGTCCGCGCGGTTCCTCACGCGCTTCCATTACCAGGCCCAGCCCCTGGACGACGCCATGTCGGCCAAGATCTACAAGGCCTACATCGAGTCGCTGGACAGCGAGAAGGTCTTCTTCACCCAGGAAGACCTGGCCAAGTTCGAGCCGATGAAAACCCAGCTCGACGACGCGATCTGGAACCAGGACCTGACCGCCCCGTTCTCGGTGTTCAACCTGTACATCACCCGCGCCGTGGATCGCATGAACTATGCGCGCGGCCTGCTGGCCAAGGGTTTCGACTTCAGCGGCAACGAAAGCTTCAACTTCGACCGCAAGAAGGCCGCCGCCCCGAAGAACCAGGCCGAGCTGGACGACGTGTGGCGCAAGCGCACCATGAATGACTGGCTGCGCCTGAAGCTGGCCGGCAAGACCGACGACGACATCCGCAAGACGCTGGACAAGCGCTACGCCACGTACATCTCGCGCGTGCGCCAGCTGGACAATGAAGACGCCACCCAGGCCTTCATGACGGCCTACGCCAACTCCACCGATCCGCACACCGATTACCTCGGCCCCCGCGCCGCGGATGCCTTCGACATCGCCATGCGCCTGTCGCTCGAGGGCATCGGCGCCGTGCTGCAGGCGCGCGACGACTACACCACCATCCGCGAACTGGTGCCCGGCGGCCCCGCGTTCAAATCCGGCAAGATGAAGGCGGGCGATCGCATCGTGGCCATCGGCCAGGGCGAGACCGGCCCGATGGTCGACGTGGTCGGCTGGCGCCAGGACGACGTGGTCAAGCTGATCCGCGGCAAGAAGGACACCACGGTCCGCATCGAGGTACTGCCCGCCGATGCCGGCGTGGACGGCAAGCACGACATCGTCACCCTGGTTCGCAAGAAGGTGACGATGGAAGAGCAGGCCGCCAAGTCCAAGGTCATCGAGGTCAAGGACGGCGACGTCACCCGCAAGATCGGTGTGATCGACCTGCCCACGTTCTACCAGGATTTCGGCGCACGCCGTAACGGCGACACCAACTTCAAGAGCGCCACCCGCGACGTCTCCAAGCTGCTCACCGAGCTGAAGGCGCAGAAGGTCGACGGCGTCATCATGGACCTGCGCAACAACGGCGGCGGCTCGCTGTCGGAAGCCACGGAGCTCACCGGCCTGTTCATCGACACCGGTCCCGTGGTGCAGGTGCGCGATGCGCGCGGCCAGATCGACGCACAGGGCGACGACGCCCCGGGCATGGCCTGGGACGGCCCGATGGCCGTCATGGTCAATCGCGGCTCGGCCTCGGCGTCGGAGATCTTCGCCGCCGCCATCCAGGATTACGGCCGCGGCATCATCATCGGCGAGCCCACCTTCGGCAAGGGCACCGTGCAGAACCTGGTCGATCTCGACCGCTTCGGCAAGGCGCAGACGGGCGAGGACGCCAAGTACGGCGAGTTGAAGATGACGATCGCGGAGTTCATCCGCATCAACGGCGACAGCACGCAGCTGCGCGGCGTCACCCCGGACGTGCAGTTCCCGCAGAACGGCGACGCGAAGGAATTCGGCGAGTCCACCTACGACAACGCGCTGCCGTGGCGTCATATCGACCCGGCCGACTACAAGCCGGTCGCCGACCTGAAGCCCATCTTCGGTCCGCTCAACCAGAAGCACGACGCCCGCGTGGCCACCTCGCCGGCGTGGAAGCTGATGCTGGATGAGATGGCCCAGTACAAGAAGCTGCGCGACAAGACCGACATCTCGCTCAACTTCGCGGCCCGCCAGGCCGAGCGCAAGCAGTACGAAGCGATGCAGACGGATTTCCGTAACCGCCGGAAGGCCATCTTCGGTGGCGACGGCAGTGCGTCGGACGCGTCTGACGACAGCACGGGCGACGACGGCCTCAACGCCAACGAGCGCAGCCTGAAGTCCGAGATCAAGCAGGAAGCCGACGCGAAGAAGGCCAAGGACACGCCGCTGGACGAGGCCGCCCACATCGTCAGCGACGAAGTGGCGATGATCAAGGCGGATCCGAAGGTCGCCGCCGAGGTACTGCCGTACGGCGGTCGCAAGATCGACGCCCCGCAGACCGCGCAGGTGCCGCACAAGGCCGTGGCGCCGGCCGCGGGTACGCCCACGCCCTGAGGGTGAGGGCTGCCGCATGACCCGCGCCCGTCCAGGGCGCGGGTTTTTTTTATGCGCCAAAACCACCTCTTCACCCGTCCGCTGCTAGCCTCGACGCGCATTTTTCCAACGCCCGAAGGCAGGCCCATGAACGATTTTCTCGACCGTGTCGGCGTAGACGCCGCCATGCGTGCGCTGATCCTCACGTACTCCATCCGCATCGGCCTGGCCATCGTGCTGCTGGTGATCGGCTTCTGGATCGCTGCGCGGCTCGCCAACCTGGGCCGGCGCGCGCTGGAGCGGGCGCGGGTCGACGTCACCCTGGCGCTGTTCCTGCGCAACGCCATCTACGGCGTGCTGCTGGCGCTGCTGTTCATCCAGGTGCTCGGCACCATCGGCATCCCCACCGCCTCGTTCATCGCGGCCATCGGTGCCGCCGGCCTGGCCGTGGGCCTGGCGCTCACCAGCTCGCTGTCCAACCTGGCCTGGGGCGTGCTGCTGATCCTGTTCCGCCCGTTCCGCGTGGGTGACTACGTCACCGTGGGCGGTATCGACGGCACGGTGCAGAGCGTCAACCTGATGCACACGTTCCTGATCACCCCGGACAATCGCGAGGCGGTGGTGCCCAACGCCAAGGTGGGCGGCGACGCGATCATCAACTACAACGTGCGCGGCACCCGCCGGTTCGAGTTCAAGGTGGGCATCGGCTACGGCGACGATATCGGCAAGGCTATGAAGGTCATCACCGACCTGTTCGAGGCCGACCCGCGCATCCTCAAGGACCCGGCGCCCGGCGTCTGGACCGACGCCCTGGGCGATTCCAGCGTCAACCTGGTCATCCGTGCCTGGACCACCGTGGCCGACATGCAGGGCGCGCAGACCAACCTGCTGCGCCGGATCAAGGAGCGCTTCGACGAGGAAGGCATCACCATTCCCTACCCGCAGAGCGAGATCCGCGTGGTGGGCGCCCCCGCGATCGAGCAGATGACCGCCACACCGCCGTCGAACGCCACACCGCCGTCGAACACGAAACCGCATTCTGACGCGACACCGCCGTTGTAGGAGCGGACGATGTCCGCGATAAGGCGCCACGGTCGTTTTCGCATGCGGGTTCGCGGACATCGTCCGCTCCTACATGAGCGTAGCGGCGCCCGGTGAATCGGGCGCTCCCGGGGCTTTTGGCCCAACGATCGTTTGAATCGTGGGAAAAGTCGCGCGAGGGATTACAATCTTCCGGTTGCGCCGCAGCATGGGCGCCCGTATTCCCCCGCCGGAGGGTTAGCCGCCCGCCGATGCCTGTTTTTCTGGAGGTTCCATGGCCGACGTCAAAGAAGCCCGCGTACCCGATATTGGTGGTAGCGCGGTCCCCGTCATCGAAATCATGGTCAAGGTCGGCGATCGCGTCGAGAAAGACCAGAGCCTGGTGACGCTCGAATCCGACAAGGCCACGATGGAAGTGCCGGCGCCGTTCGCTGGCGTCATCAAGGAGCTGAAGGTCAAGGTCGGCGACGAAGTGGACGAAGGCCACGTGATTGCGCTGGTCGAAGCCGACGGCGACGCCCCGGCCGAGGCGGCCAAGGCCGAAACGCCGAAGGCCGACGCCTCCAAACCGGCGGCTACCCAGGCGGCCCTGAAGGCCGACGACGCCAAGCCCGCCGCGGCGCCTGCCGCCGCCCCGTCACCGGCTGCCGCCAAGGCGCCGTCGGCGACGAAGGCCTCCGGCCCGGTCAACGTCACCGTGCCCGACATCGGCGGCAAGCCGGTGCCGATCATCGAGCTGATGGTCAAGGTGGGCGACACGGTCGAGAAGGACCAGAGCCTGATGACCCTGGAATCCGACAAGGCCACGATGGACATCCCGGCTCCGGCCGCGGGCGTCATCAAGGAGCTGAAGGTCAAGGTTGGCGACGAGGTCAACGACGGCGACCTGATCGCCGTGCTCGAAGGGCAGGGCGGTGAATCCGCCGAGGCCGCTGCGGCAGACGCCCAGCCCGCCGCCTCCACCGACAAGCCCGGGATCGCCGAGGCGCCCGCCGAGGCACCGAAGCGCGAAGCCGCTTCGTCGTCGGCCTCCGGCGCCTCGAAGTCGGAGCCGGTCGGCGGTGCGCCGCGCACGCCGCCGGTGTCGTTCGATGCCAGCGTCATCATGCCGGGCAACGCCCCGTACGCCAGCCCGGCCGTGCGTGCCTTCGCCCGCGAGCTCGGCGTCGATGTCGCCCAGGTCAAGGGTAGCGGACGCGGTGGCCGCATCCAGCGCGAGGACGTGTCCAGCTACGTGAAGCAGGTGATGACCTCGGGCGCTGCGCCGTCCGCGGGTGGCGCTTCCGCCGGTGGTGGCAACGGGCTCAGCCTGCTGCCGTGGCCGAAGGTGGATTTCTCGAAGTTCGGCGAGGTGGAAGAAAAGCCGTTGGGCCGCATCCCGAAGATCTCGGCGGCGAACCTCGCGCGCAACTGGGCCATGATCCCGCACGTCACGCAGTTCGAAGACGCCGACATCACCGAGCTGGAAGCCTTCCGCAAGAAGCTCGGCGAAGAGAACAAGGACCTGAAGGTCACGCCGCTGGTATTCCAGATCAAGGCGGTGGTCGCGGCGCTGAAGAAATTCCCGCAGTTCAACGCGTCGCTCGATGCGGCCGGTGAAACGCTGACGCTGAAGAAGTACTACAACGTGGGCATTGCGGTGGATACGCCCGATGGCCTGGTCGTGCCGGTCATCCGCAATGCGGATACCAAGGGCCTGCTCGATCTCGCCGCCGAACTGGGCGAGATCTCGAAGAAGGCACGCGACAAGAAGCTCACCGCGGCCGATATGCAGGGTGGCTGCTTCTCCATCTCTTCGCTCGGCGGCATCGGCGGCACGGCGTTCACGCCGATCGTCAACGCGCCGGAAGTGGCGATCCTGGGTGTGTCCAAGGCGCAGATGAAGCCTGTCTGGAACGGCAAGGAATTCGCGCCGCGCCTGATGCTGCCGCTGTCGCTGTCGTACGACCATCGCGTCATCGACGGTGCCCTGGCCGCACGCTTCGCCGTGTACCTCGCCCAGCAGCTCGGCGATATCCGTCGCCTGTTGCTCTGACCGGAGGCGATACGCATGGCTAACACGATCGAACTGAAAGTACCCGACCTCGGCGGCTCGCACGATGTGCCGGTCATCGAGATCCTGGTGAAGGTCGGCGACACCGTCGCCAAGGACCAGAGCCTGGTCACGCTGGAGTCGGACAAGGCCACGATGGACGTGCCTGCTTCGCAGGCCGGCACCATCGTCGAGATCAAGGTCAAGATCGGCGACGAGCTCAACGACGGCAGCGTCATCGCCCTCATCGAGGCCTCCGGTAGCGACGTGTCGTCCGACGCCGGCAAGGCCGTCGGCCAGTCGACAGTCAAGGACGCTCCCCCGCCGGCTACGCCGTCCCCCGCACCGGCACCGCCGAAGGCTGCCGCAGCGCCTGCGGCTGCCTCGCCCGCCGCTGCGCCGTCGTCGACGGCGAAGGCCGCCGGGGATTCCGGTCGCAAGGCCGACATCGAGTGCCAGCTGGTCGTGCTCGGCTCGGGCCCGGGCGGCTACACCGCCGCGTTCCGTGGTGCGGACATCGGCCTGGATGTGGTGCTGGTGGAGCGCTACGAGTCGCTCGGCGGTGTTTGCCTCAACGTCGGCTGCATCCCGTCGAAGGCGCTGCTGCACGCGGCTGCCGTGATCGACGAAGCCGCCGCCATCGAGGCGCACGGCATCGCGTTCGGCAAGCCGGTGATCGACCTCGACAAGCTGCGCTCGTTCAAGGACAAGGTAGTCGGCAAGCTCACCGGCGGTCTGGCGCAGATGGCCAAGGCCCGTAAGGTACGCACCGTCACCGGCGTGGGCAGTTTCATCTCCGCCCACGAGCTGGAAGTGCAGACGGCCGAGGGCACCAAGCTGATCCGCTTCGAGAACGCCATCATCGCGGCGGGCTCGCAGCCGGTGAAGCTACCGTCCTTCCCGTGGGACGACGAGCGCGTCATCGATTCCACCGGCGCGCTGGAACTGCGCGACGTGCCGAAGAAGATGCTGGTCGTCGGCGGTGGCATCATCGGCCTGGAAATGGCCACGGTGTACGCGGGCCTCGGCTCGGAAGTCACGGTGGTGGAACTGGCCGACCAGCTGATGCCGGGCGCCGACCTCGACCTGGTCAAGCCGCTGCAGGGCCGGATCGCCAAGCGCTACAAGGGCATCCATCTCAAGACCAAGGTGGTCGCGGCCAAGGCCACGCAGAAAGGTATCGAGATTACCTTCGAGGGTGACAGCATCCCCGAGACCACGGTGTACGACCGCGTGCTGGTGTCGGTGGGCCGTTCGCCCAACGGCAACAAGCTCGGGGCCGACAAGGCTGGCGTGGAAGTGAGCGAGCGCGGTTTCATCCCCGTCGATCGCCAGATGCGCACCAACGTACCGCACATCTTCGCCATCGGTGACCTGGTCGGCCAGCCCATGCTGGCGCACAAGGCCACGCACGAGGCCAAGGTGGCCGCCGAAGCCGCCGCCGGGCAGAAGAGTTTCTTCGATGCGCGCGTCATCCCGTCGGTGGCCTACACCGATCCGGAAATCGCCTGGGTCGGCGTGACCGAACGCGAGGCGAAGGAGAAGGGCTTGAAGGTCGGGGTGGGCAAGTTCCCCTGGGCAGCCTCCGGTCGCGCCATCGGCATCGACCGCACCGAAGGCTTCACCAAGCTCATCTTCGACGAGGAAACCCACCGTATCGTCGGCGCCGGTATCGTCGGCCCGCACGCGGGCGACCTCATCTCCGAACTGGTCCTGGCCATCGAGATGGGCGCGGAAGCCGGCGACATCGGCCGCACCGTGCACCCGCATCCGACCTTGGGCGAGTCCGTGGGCATGGCCGCCGAGGTGTACGAAGGAACGATCACGGACCTCTACATCCCGAAGAAGAAATAGCGTTTCGGCGACCCGCATCGCGCACATCGTGCGCTCCTACACCCGCCCTTGTAGGAGCGCACGATGTGCGCGATACCCGTTGTGTAGAAGCGCACGATGTACCCGATGGCCGTTGTGTAGGAGCGCACGATGTGCGCGATAGCCGTTGTAGGAGCGCACGATGTGCGCGATCACCGCCGCGTAGAAGCGCACGACGTACCCGATCGTCCGTGCAGAAACATCCGACACGCACGACCGCCATCAGACATCCCGCCCCTCACCCGCCCCCACCCAAACCGCATTCCAATACGGATAATCCCCCACGCGCCTCACCAGCCCCGCGCGTATCGGATTGGCCACGATGTAGCGCGCCGCCGCGCGGACATCCTCATCGGCACGCAACGCCCGGTCATGGAACGCCCTCTGCCACACGGGTGAGGTGCGCCCTTCATCGCGCAGCGCTTTCGTCACCAGTGACTTCAGCTTCCTGACCATCTTCGACAGGTCGGCATCGGCATGGTCGTCGAGTTGCACCAGCCCGTGCCAGTGATCGGGCATCAGCACCCAGGCCAGGCATTCGGCGTGTCGCCAGGTGGCCGGTGCGTGGACGATGCGGGCTATCCGCCGCGCGATGCGGTAGTCGCCGAAGATCGGTGCACGATTCCAGGCCACGGCCGTGACGAGGTAGATGCGGCCGGCTTCGGAAACCCGACCGCGACGAAGTGCCTTGTTGCCAGGGTGCGATGTCATTCGTCCATCGTCCCGACGTCGACACCGTCGAAACAGCGGCGCCCACCGCATCGCAAGATGCCCCGTGCCCGAAACCCGACGTCCGGGGGTAGGAGCGCACGATGTGCGCTAAAAGCCAACAACGCGGCGACGCGGCAAGCCCCATCGCGCACATCGGGCGCTCTACCCCGCGATCATCGACAACGGCACATCGCATCGCGCGAGCGGTTGTGGCATCGTCCGGTGATGCCAGCACCGCAGCCAGCTCACTACCTCCGTCGCCTCGGCATCTGGGATGCCGCGATGATCGTCATCGGCGGCGTGATCGGGGCAGGCATCTTCCGCACGCCGGCCACCGTGGCTCAGCTGACCAGTTCGGGTACGGAAGTGATCCTGCTCTGGACGCTCGGCGGCCTGCTCACCCTTGCCGGCGTGCTCTGCTATGCCGAGCTGGGTGCGCGTCGGCCACAGGCGGGCGGCACCTACGTGTACCTGCGCGAAGCCTTCGGCCAGTTACCGGCGTTCCTGTTTGGCTGGACGATGGCGCTGATCAATTACCCCGGCAGCGTCGCCGCCGTCGCCACCACGTTCGCCGACTACGCGTGTCGTGCGACCGGCCTGCCGCAGGAGTGGGTCAAGCCGCTGGCGGTGGGGGCGATCGCCTTCATCGTGGCGGTGAACCTGTTCGGCATCCGTGCCGGCGCATGGGTGCAGAACATCTTCACCGTGCTGAAACTGGGCGCTGTCGCGTTGCTGATCGTCGTGGGCCTCTACCTGGCGCGCGGGCACCTGGGCGCGGCGTTCGTGGCCGATCCCACACACGACGTGCCGGCCAGCACGGTGATCGGTGCCATCCTCCCGGCCTTGTTCGCCTACGGCGGGTTCCATTACCTCAACGACCTGGCCGGCGAAGTGCGTGAGCCCCAACGCACGCTGCCCCGGGCGCTGGGCCTGGGCATGCTCGCCGTCGTGGTCTGCTACGTGCTGGTCAACATCGCCTACATGGCCGGCCTGGGACATGCCGGCCTGGCCGCGAGCACGGCGCCCGCGGCGGACCTGATGCGTCGTGTGTTCGGCGAATCCGGCGCGACCATCATCGCCGTGGGCATTGCCTGCTCGACCTTCGGTTATTGCAGCATCGCCATCGCCGGCGGCGCACGCGTGCTGCAGGTGATGAGCGCGGACGGCATGTTCTTTCGTCCGATCGCGCGCATCGACGCGAAGACCGGCGCGCCGCAGTTCGCACTGGCGGCACTGGGCGGCTGGGCGATCGTGCTGATCCTGTCGGGCAGCTTCAAGGCGCTGCTCAACTACACCACGGTGGGCGAATGGCTGTCGCATGCGTTCGGCATCGCGACCATCTTCTGGTATCGCAGGAAATTACGCGATGAGCCCTCGCCCTACCTCGTGCCTGGGTATCCGGTGTTGCCGCTGGTGTTCACGACGACGGTGTTGTGCGTGATTGCCGCCACCGCGATTACCGAGCCGGGCGATGCCGGGATGAGCCTGCTCATCATTGCCGTCGGTGTGCCGGTGTATTACCTGTGGCGGCGGAAAAGCGCGTAGGCGCTCGCCTCGACAGTCGCCCCGTGTAACCCTCGTTCAAACGTTCCGTGGCAGATTCGGGGCATGCGTACCTATCTGCCCTTGCTGCTCCTGACAGCCGCCGTCTCCGCCCAGGCGACCACGGTCGACCTCGTACACCCGACATCCGCCACGCATGTCACCACGCGCGACGCCACGCTCGATGCCACGCCACGCAAGGCGGCCGATGGCGGCGAGCTGGTGGCGGTGACGTTCAAACCGTCCGCCGCGCCATCGCTGGTGATCGCGCCGGCGCAAGGCACGTGGGCATGGCAGCCGGATGGCACGCTGCGCCTGCGCCTACAGAACGGCATGCCCTGGCCGGTCACGCTCATCGTCGATATCGCTTCGGGCGAGAAGCACCTGAAGACGGTGGTCGGTCTGCCGCCGGGGCCACCGCAGACGCTGTCGGTGACACTGAAAGCCACCTCGCCGCGTGCGTTCGGCATGCAGGTGGGCCCGCCGATGCCGTTCGACGATGGCAAGGACAAACGACTGGTGGCCACCGCCGTGGACGGCGCGGTGGATGCCGGCGCCATCACCTCGGTGACCTTGTCCATGCCGCAACCGGGTGCTGCACAAACGCTGCTGTTCGGCACGTTGGACACGGTGGCGGGAGATGGTGACCTGCGCAAGGCGTACACCGGCATCGTCGATCGGTATGGGCAGTACACCCGCGCGACATGGCCGGAGAAGATCGACAGCGATGCGGCCTTGAAGGAGCGCGCGGCCCTACCCGCCGGCGCGAAGGACGCCGCGGCGGCGTCGCCGGGTCTCGACCGTTTCGGTGGCCGCCTCGATCGGCCGGCACTCAAGGTCACCGGCTTCTTCCACACGCAGAAGCAGGGCGACCGCTGGTGGCTGGTGACGCCGGAGGGCCACGCATTCTTCTCGCTGGGCGTGAATGCGGTGAACCTCACCGATGCCCGCACCTACGTGCAGGGTCGCGAATTCATGTTCCTCGATCCGGGCGTGGACCACGGCACGTTTAGCGGTGTGGCCGACAGCCGCAGCGACCAGGGCTCGCAGCGCGACAACGGCATGAACCACGGGCGCTGGTGGGACATCTATTCGCAGAACGTGTCGCGCAGCCTGGGCAACGACTTCGCCTCGGCGTGGCGCAAGCGCAGTGTCGATCGACTGCGCAGCTGGCGCTTCAACACCCTGGGCAACTGGAGCGACCCGGCCTTCGCCACCGACCACCGGATCGCCTACACGGTGCCGATCCTTATCAAGGGCGATTTCAACACGGTAAGCACGGGCTACGATTATTGGGGCCGGATGCCGGACCCGTTCGATCCACGTTTCCTCAAGGCCACGCAGGCGGCCGTCGCCAACGCGAGCAAGGGCGTGACGGACGACCCGTGGTTGCTCGGTTACTTTGCCGACAACGAACTGGCCTGGGCGGGGCAGGGGCCGCAAGGGCGGTGGGCGCTGGCGGTGGGCTCGCTCGCCCAGGGGCCGGAAAGCCCGGCCAAGCAAGCCTTCCTCGCCTACCTGAAAAAAACTCACGGTGACGCCGCCAGCTTCGCCAAGGCGTGGGGCGTGAACGTCACCACCTGGGATCAGGTAGCCGCCAAGGGCTTCAAGGCGCCGGACCCGAGCGAAGCACATCCCGCCGTGGCCGCGGACAACATCGCCTTCCTGCGCCTGTTCGCCGATCAGTATTTCCGCACCGTCGCGCAGACGCTGAAGAAGGCGGATCCGCATCACCTGTTCCTCGGTGGCCGGCTTGCCGTCCGTACCCCGGAAGTGGAGCAGGCCAGCGCCGCCTACGCCGACGTCACCAGCATCAACACCTACACGGATGTGCCGGAGCACGGTTTCGACGTGGCGGCCTTTCGCAAGATGGACAAGCCCGTGATGATCACGGAGTTCCACTTCGGGTCGGCCGATCGCGGGCCGTTCGGCAACGGCGTGGCGGCCGTGGGAAGTGAGGAAGAGCGGGGCAAGGCCTACGCGCGCTTCGTGGACGCCGCCGTCGCGTCGGGTGTCATTGTGGGCACGCACTGGTTCCAGTACATCGACCAGCCGGTCACCGGCCGGGTGCTCGACGGGGAAAACTCGCACATCGGGCTGGTCGGCATTACCGATATCCCGTTCAAGGACTTCACCCGGGCCGTTACCGACACCAATGCCCGGGTCGGCGGGGGCTCAGGCGGCGCGCGGTAGCGGCAGGTCGACCCGGCGCTGCCGGAACAGGTCCCCGCCAAGAGCGAAGGCGATGGGCTCGGCCACGCCCACCAGGGCACTGACGGCCAGGTTCTGGTTGACGGCGTAGCTCATGGAAAACGCGATGCTGAAATGCGTCGCGGCGTACTTGATGGTGCGGGCCATGACGAAATCCTCAGATGGGAATGGATCTCATTATGGGGGTGCCGCGGGTGATGTCCAAGTGATCGTTTTGATGTTTTCGATAGCACGCGACTATCGATGCAGGGCCATGAATCCCACGATGCCGACCACCATCAGGATGGCCACGGTCATGCATGCGCTGGTCGGCTTGACCCGGCGCGCATCGACGCGTGGGACCAATCGCCAGATCAGGAATGCGCCGAGCAGCATGTCCAGCACCAGCCAGCCGCGGACCCAGGCCAACTCGAGCAGGGAGGCATCCAGCGGTTGCCCATGGCGTGTCAGCAAAAGCACCGCCCCGCCCACACCCAGCGCGATCAGCAGCCAGACCAGCATGGCGAGATAGGTGCGGTTGAACACCACCGGGGTGCGTTCGAGCCAGCGCAGGGCCGACCAGCCGATCAGGGCCGGCACGACCGCGCCGACGCTGGCGTAGAGCACCAGCCAGATGATGGCCGACAACAGGGTGAGGAGGGTCTGGGTCACGTGGGCGCCGAGATCAGTACGGTGTGCCGAAGCGGGACAGCGCCTTGCTCATCAGCCAGGCGGGCCCGATAAGCAGGTATTGCAGGTCGGTCAGGAAGGAGGGCCGCTTGCCCTCGATCCGGTGACCGATGAACTGGCCGACCCACGCGACCACGAAGACGACGATGGCCGACCACAACAGGCCGCTGCTGCCGATGCTGCGGTAGAGCGAATCGGTCACCAGGGCCAGGATGATGAAGGCACCCGCCATGGCGAGGCCGATCTTGCGCGACAGCCGGTAGAAGTAGAAACAGAAGGCCAGGAACATCGCCAGCACCGCCCACAGTCCCGGGCGCCCGAGCCAGCCCGGCACGGGCAGCAGCCAGAACAACGCCACCACGGACCAGGTAATGGCCGGCACGCATATCCAGTGGATCAGCTGGTTGGTCTCGTTCTGGTGGTCACGGCCGTAGTTGCCGAACCAGCGTGCCGCGTCGCGCATGGAAACCCCCGGAAGCGTGGCGTCCCAGGCCGGGCATGGCGCTCCGGCCTGGGCGTGGAAGGCAAGCGTTGAGCCTGGGACGCTGCACGTCAACCTTGCGGTGCGGCAAGGCTCAGGTCAGGCGGATGCCGGCCAGCTTGTCCAGGGCCTCGGCGTACTTGGCGGCCGTGCCTTCGATGACGTCGGCAGGCACCTTTGGCGCGGGCGGCGTCTTGTTCCAGCCCAGGGCTTCGAGGTAGTCGCGCACGAACTGCTTGTCGTAGCTGGGCGGGCTGATGCCGCGCTGGTAGTTGTCCGCCGGCCAGAACCGCGAGGAGTCGGGGGTCAGCATCTCGTCCATCACGTGCAGCACCCCGTGCTCGTCCGTGCCGAACTCCAGCTTGGTGTCGGCGATGATCACCCCGCGCTCGGCAGCGTAGGCCGCGGCAAAGGCGTAGATCGCCAGGGTGGCCTCGCGTACGGCGTTGGCCAGGTCTTCGCCCACGGCATCGACCACGACGTCGAAGCTGACATTTTCGTCGTGGTCGCCCACGGCGGCCTTGGTCGACGGGGTGAAGATCGGTTCCGGCAGCTGCTGCGCTTGCTCCAGGCCTTCGGGGAGGCGGATGCCGCAGATCTCGCCGGTGGCCTGGTAGGACTTCCAGCCGGAACCGATGATGTAGCCGCGGGCGATCGCCTCGACCGGCACGGGCTTCAGCCGCTTGGTGATGACGGCGCGCTTCGCATAAAGCGCGGGGTCCACGTCGGCGGGAAGCACCGAGGCGACGTCTTCGCCGGTGAGATGATTCGGAATGATGTGCCGGGTCTTCTCGAACCAGAAGTTCGAAATCTGGGTCAGCATTTCACCCTTGCCGGGGATCGGGTCCGGCAGCACCACGTCGAACGCCGACAGCCGGTCGGTCGCGACCATCAGCAGGCGGTTGCCGGGCAGGGCGTAGACGTCGCGCACCTTGCCGCGATGGATGAGCTCGAGGCCGGGCAGGTCGGATTGCGAGAGGGTGGTCGGCACGGCGAAAGCTCCGGAGGGGACGGTTCGAAGTCCGCCATTGTACGGCGGCCTTCGCGTATTTACCGGCGGCCCTGGCGTTCCGGGCGATGGGTCTGACCGATGGGCCTCGGGCGTCCCTACCCATGAGACCTGCCAATGGGCCTCGGGGGTAGGAGCGCACGATGTGCGCGATCCGTCTACGTCACCTATGGCGAACGAAGCCACCCCCGCCATGGGCAAGGCGTTTCCAAACGCCAAACGAAGCAACACCGACCCTCACAACCGGGTTCACGGAAGCGCCTGCCTGTGCCGACGTCCCGCTTCATTCGCAGCGTGGGGGCTGAGGGTTCGCGCACATCGTGCGCTCCTACCCGCAGGCGGACGTAGCTGAGGATTCGCGCACATCGTGCGCTCCTACCCGCAGGCGGACGTAGTCCGCCTGCTAGAATTCCCGGTTACTGCCCTTATTACCTTGCCATGCGATTCCTACTGCACGCGGCGCTTCTCCTGGCCGTTTCCGCCACTGCCCATGCCGCCACGCCGCCTGCCAGGCCGGCGCGACTGGGGCTGTGCGCGGCGTGCCATGGTGAGGACGGCATGGCGCGGATACCGGGTGCGCCGAACCTGGCGGGACAGAAGCTCGATTACCTGCGCGATGCGTTGCGCCAATACCGTGACGGCCGCCGCGACATCCCCGTGATGCGCGCGGCCACCGGCCCACTCACCGATGCGGAGCTTGACCAGCTGGCCCAGTGGTTTTCCGCACAGCCCCCCTCCAGGGCCGCTCCATGAATTTTTCCGGCACTCTCATCGGCGCGGTCCTGGGCATGTGGGCTACCCACAACCTGCTCGGCGCGCTCATCGGCGGCGCGCTCGGCTTCATGTTCGACGCCAGTCGCCAGCAGCAGCGCCGACGCACGCCCGCGCAGGGCGGCTACATCGCGCCGCTGTTCGCGCTGATCGGCGCGGTGGCCAAGGCGGACGGGCACATCTCGCAGGCGGAGATCGCCATCGCCGAGCGGCTGATGGCCCGCATGAGCCTGGACCAGGAGCAGCGCCGTCAGGCTATCGACGCGTTCAACGAGGGCAAGCAGCCCGAATTCAATGCCACCGAGGTCATCGACGAGCTGCGCCAGTGGGTGGGCCACCGTCGCGACCACGCGTTTCCGGTGATCGACGTAGTCATCGAGACCGTGCTGGCCGAGGGCGGCAATCCGTCCACGGAGAAAATGGGCATCCTGCGCCAG
The DNA here is from genome assembly GCF_030209605.1 of Luteibacter sp. ME-Dv--P-043b. NCBI lineage: Bacteria > Pseudomonadati > Pseudomonadota > Gammaproteobacteria > Lysobacterales > Rhodanobacteraceae > Luteibacter > Luteibacter sp. ME-Dv--P-043b. The sequence continues at coordinate 22,379 of NZ_JARVRT010000045.1, read as the reverse complement.
CTGGCCTTCGCGTTGCGGGTCAGCGACATGGAGCTGATGGCGCTGATGGCGATGAAGGGCTATGCCTGGAACGCCACGGGCGGCGGCCGGGCCTACGGCAACCCCGGCGGCGGTGGCGGCGGTTACGTGCCGCCGCAGCGAAACACGGCCGGCCCCGATCCCTATGCCGTGCTGGGCATCCAGCGTGGTGCGGACGATCGCGCCATCAAGCGCGCCTACCGCAAGCTGATCTCGGAACACCACCCCGACCGTCTCGGCGACCTGCCCGACGACATGCGCCGCCGCGCGGAATCGCGGGCCAGCGAAATCAATGCGGCGTACGAGCGGATCAAGGCGGAGAAGGGCTTCAAGTAAGGCGTCGCGTGGCGTCCAAGACGCGGCCGGCGGGTGCGCAAAATGCATCCGGCTGTCCGCAAAATGCATCCGGCGGTGCGCAGAACACATCCGGCGGTGCATGAACGCGTCCGGCCGCGCGTAGGAGCGCACGCATGTGCGCGACATGTGTTGAGGCCGGGACTGGGAGCTGGCGCGCCAGCTCGGTGGTTGTCGCGAAAAGATGTCGCGCACGTGCGTGCGCTCCTACCGGGCGGGTGTCGTGGCGGGCGGGTGTCGTGGCGGGCGGGTGTCGTGGCGGGCGGTGGGGTTGTGTACGGCCCGTGTCGTGGCGGGGTCGTGTACGCCGCTTTTAGGGCCGCCGGGTTAAGCTGCCGGCTTCCGTCGACACGACCACGGTATTCGCCATGCCCAAGCAAGCCCCCGTCATCGCTCCGTCCATCCTCTCGGCCGATTTTGCCCGGTTGGGCGAGGACACCCGCAAGGTGCTCGATGCCGGCGCGCAGTGGGTGCACTTCGACGTGATGGACAACCATTACGTGCCCAACCTGACCATCGGGCCGATGGTGCTCAAGGCGTTGCGCGATTACGGCATCACCGAGCACATCGACGTGCACCTGATGGTCAAGCCGGTGGATCGCATCGTGCCGGACTTCGCCAAGGCCGGCGCGCGCAGCATCAGCTTCCATCCGGAGGCCAGCGAGCACGTCGATCGCACCATCCAGCTGATCCAGGGCGAGGGCTGCGAGGCCGGCCTGGTGTTCAACCCGGCCACGCCGCTGAACTGGCTGGACTACGTGCTGGACAAGATCGACATGGTGCTGATCATGTCGGTCAACCCGGGCTTTGGCGGCCAGAAGTTCATCCCCGGCGCGCTGGACAAGATCCGCCATGTGCGCGAGCGCATCGACGCCAGCGGCCGCAACATCCGCCTGGAAGTGGATGGCGGCGTCAACGCGGACAACATCGGCGCCATCGCCGCCGCGGGCGCGGACACCTTCGTGGCGGGCTCGGCCATCTTCACCGCGCCGGACTACGCCGACGTGATCCGCCGGATGCACGCTGCCATCGATGGCGGTTGAGCCCATTTTCACGATGTAATAGCAAACCCGGTAGTATGGTAATGGCAGGGTAAGGGTAGCCCCACACGAGGGGCCGCCTGAAAGGGATCGATTCGACCGCTCGGGAGACAGGCTCATGCGCATGTTCCGTACGCTTTCGTTTGCCATACTCGCCACGTTTGCCATGGGCAGCGCGGTCGCCGACACCGTGGCCGAGCCGGCCGACCCGCGCGCCCTGTTGCGCAAGGTCAACGCCTACTGCCCCGGCGGCATCCAGCGCATCCTGCCCGGCGAGTACTACTTCTGCGCCGCCGCCCGCGATTTCGGGTATGGGCACAACAGTCGTGCCCGTGAACGCCTGCGCGACGCGGCCTATTGGGCCAACAAGCCCGCCCAGTACGTGCTGGGCCTGATGTATTACAACGGCGACGAAGGCCCGGCCAACCGCCCGCTGGGCGTGGCCTGGCTGGCGCTGGCGTCCGAGCGTCACGACCCGCGTTTCGAGCCCGCCTTCGCCAAGGCCTACCTGGAGTTGTCGCCAGCGGAAAAGGCACAGGCGGATGCCTACTGGGCCGACCTGCGCGCCAAGTACGCCGACGCGACGGCCGGCAACCGGGCGCATCGCATCTACCTCGCGGAAATGCGCAACCTCGAGGCGGCGGCCATGTTCGGCGGCTCCATCTTCATCGACGGCCTGTCGCCACAGAACGGCGACGAGATCGGCCAGTTCAATGCCGGCGGCGGCTCACGCGTCGGCAGTGGCATGCGTGGTTTCTCGATGGAACGACTGATCGCCGCAACGGGCGAGGACTACTTTCGCGGCCTCAACGGCAGCGTGACCGTCGGCGATCCGCAGATGGTGCAGTTGGGCAGCGTGGTGACCAAGCCGACCGCGCGGGCCGAGTGACGCCCGCATAAAAATCTCCCCTGGCCGTCAGGACAGGGGAGCGAAGGAAGCTCCGGCAGGAGCATTCGGGGGAAACGGTCAGTGCAGGCCGAACAACACACCCAGCACGAGGGCGCCCAGCGCCAGGGCCACGCGTAGCGGCTCGAAGTCGCGCTCGAGTTCGGTGTTGTCCGCGTCGGGTTTGGTCGTCATCGTCGTATCTCCATCGGCGCCACAAGCGCACCGTCATGCCTAGTTGAATGCCGCGCGCGGCGGACGGAGCGTCCGACAAGGGGCAATCCGCGGATGGTTTATGGCAAACCGAAGGCAAAGGGTTCGTGCACGGCGCTCAAGGGCCGGGGATAGGGCGAAACGCGGGCAATCGACGGGCGGGCCTTGCGCCGGCGGGCCCCCCATAGCACCCTGCGCACGCCGATCCTCCACACCGGAACACCCATGGCCCGCAGCATCGCCATCGTCGAAGACGAACCCCTCATCCGCGCCAACTACGTCGAGGCGCTGAACCGCTTCGGCTATGAAACGCGGGGCTACGGCTCGCGTCGCGATGCCTCCACCGCCTTCGCCATGCGCCTGCCCGAGCTGGTCATCATCGACATCGGCTTGGGCGACGAGCCGGAGGGCGGGTTCGACCTGTGCCGTGAACTGCGGGCCAAGTCGGCCACGCTGCCGATCATCTTCCTGACCGCGCGCGATTCGGATTTCGACGTGATCTCCGGCCTGCGCCTGGGCGCCGACGATTACCTGTCCAAGGACACCAGCCTGCACCAGCTGGCCGCACGCATCGCCGCGCTGTTCCGGCGGATCGAGTCGCTGAAGACGCCCGCGGCCAGCGAGACGGTGATCGAGCACGGGCCGCTGAAGCTCGAATCCGAGCGCATGCGCGTGCTGTGGAACGGCATCGAGATTCCGCTGACCGTCACCGAGTTCTGGATGGTGCACACGCTGGTGCGTTTTCCCGGCCACGTGAAGAACCGTGACCAGCTGATGCGCGAAGCCGAGCTGGTGGTGGACGATGCCACCATCACCTCGCACATCAAGCGCATCCGCAAGAAGTTCATCGCGCTGGCGCCGGATTTCGACGCCATCGAGACCGTGCACGGCGTGGGCTACCGCTGGACGCCGTGACGCCCCGCGCATGAGCCTGCGCCAGAAGCTGCTGCTGGTCGCCCTGTGCACGCTGGCCCTGCCGGTGGCGGGGTGGCTGTACGTGCGCCAGATGGAAACGCTGCTGCGCGAAGGCCAGGCGCAGGCCCTGGTGGCCTCCGCGCGCGCCATGGCCCGCAGCCTGGTGGTGGTCGACGCGCCGCTGCCGCCCGCGGGGCCGGCTTGGTACGTGCAGCGCACCAGTGTGCCGATCACGGTCGACGGTTACGCCGACGACTGGGCCTCGCTCAGCCCGTGGGCGCAGACGCTGGGCAAGGCCACGCGCGTGATGCTGGCCGAAGACGACCGCTGGATGTATTTCTACGTGGACGTGCGCGCCCCGCAGCGCCGCCGTGCGGATGCCGCGGACCGTCTCGCGCTCAATGCCGATCACCTGATCGTCTCCATCGCCAGCGGCGACGACACCCAGCGCTACCTCATGGCCAGTGCCGCGCCGGGTGCGACGACGGCCATCGCCCTGGATGCGGATGCCGGCGTCTTGCCCGACCGCATCAATGCGCAGTGGCAGGAAGACGGCAGCGGCTTCCGGGTGGAGTTCAAGCTGCCGCGCGGCCTGCGCCTGGACCGCTTCGGGCTCGGCGTCCACATCGCCGCCGACGGCGACAGCGAGCCGCTGACCGCCGACAACCGCCCGCTGCTGGATTTCTCCACGTCGCTGTCGCAGGAAGTGTCGCGGCTGGCGCCCGATGGCGTGCGCGTCCGCATCCTGTCGCCCGATGCCTGGCTGGTGGCGCAGAGCGGCAAGCTGTCGTTGCCGGACCTGCCCGCCGGCGATCGTCCCGGCTGGTTTGCGTCACTGGTGTATCGATCGTTGCTGGCGACGCGGATGGACAGCGACAGCGCGTGGGCGGAAGACGCGCCCCGGGTGGATCTGCCCGAGGTGCGCGAGGCGATGCGGGGCAAGACCGCCACGGCATGGCGTGCGGGCGAGGCACGCGGCAGCGTGGTGCTGGCCGCCGCGATGCCGTTGCAGATGCGCGGCCGCAGCCACGGCGTGGTGTTGCTGGAGCAGCCCAGCCGCTCGGTGCCGCTGCTGGCCAACCGCGCGCTGTTCGGCCTTCTGCTGACCAGCTTCGCCGTGCTGCTGGTGGCCGGCGGCGTGCTGCTGCTGTTCGCCACGCGGCTCACCTTCCGCCTGCGTCGCCTGCGTAACGCGGCCGAGCGGGCACAAGCCAACGACGGCCGTCTGGACGGCCCGTTCCCGCTGACCGACGCCACCGACGAACTGGGCGACCTGGCACGCAGCTTCGAGCGCCTGTTCGACGTGGTGGGCGGCTATACGGATTACCTGCGCACGCTGGCGTCCAAGCTGTCGCACGAACTCAATACACCGCTGGCGATCGTCAAGTCGTCGCTGGATAACCTGGATCATGCCGGCCTGCCGCCGGAAGCCGCACCCTACCTGGCCCGGGCGCGCGATGGCGTGGCACGCCTGGGCCAGCTGGTCCGCGCGATGAGCGAAGCCAGCCGCATGGAGCGCGCCATCGCGTCGGCGGAGGCGGAAGACGTCGACCTGGCGGCTGTCGTGCGCGGCTGCGCCGAAGGCTATCGCGCCCTGGCCGGCGAGCGCCGCCTCGACGCCGATATGCCGGCCACGCCCGTGTTCATGCACTGCTCGCCGGAACTCATCGCGCAGGCGCTCGACAAGCTGTTCGACAACGCGCTGTCGTTCACCGCGCCGGATGGCTGGTTGCGCATCGCCCTACGCGCCACGCCCGATGGCGCCGACATCGAACTGGCCAACCAGGGCCCGCCGTTACCCGCAGCGATGCAGGGCCGCCTGTTCGACTCGCTGGTCAGCCTGCGCGACAAGGCCACCCCCGGCGATGCACCGCACCTGGGTCTGGGGCTGTACGTGGTGAGGCTGGTCGCCGAACGTCACCAGGGCAGCGCCAGCGCCCGCAACCTCGACGACGGCGTGGCCTTCACCCTCCACCTCCGCGGCCTCCCCCGCCAACGCCTGGGGTAGGAGCCCACGATGTGGGGCGATCCCCCGAGCGTCTTGTTGTAGGAGCTCACGATGTGAGCGATCACCGCATCGTATTTGCGTCGCGGTGAGGAACAGCATCGCCCACATCGTGGGCTCCTACCGGGGGGTGGGAGGGTGGTCGCAGCCCCATCCCCGTCATGTTGGGCCTACAATCGCGGGTCATCCCAAGGTCACCGCTGACGACCCATGATTTCCCGCGAACAATTCGACGCCTACGCCGCCGAGGGCTTTACCCGCATCCCGTTGGTACGGGAGGTGTTTTCCGACCTCGATACACCGCTGTCGGTGTACCTCAAGCTGGCGGATGGCCCGTACACCTTCCTCTTCGAATCGGTGGAAGGCGGGGCGACCTGGGGTCGTCACTCGATGATCGGGCTGCCGGCGCGGCGGGTGTATCGCCTGCGCGGGCATGAGCTGGAAGTGGAGGAAAGCGGCGAGGTGATCGAGCGGCGCCACCTGGACGATCCGTTGGCCGAGATCGAGGTGCTGCGCAAGCAGTACGAGGTGCCGAAGCTGCCGGGGCTGCCCGACTTCACCGGCGGCCTGGTCGGCTACTTCGGCTTCGAGACCATCGGTTACATCGAGGAACGGCTGGCGCAGTGGGACAAGAAGGACGAGCTGGGCACGCCCGACGTCCTGCTGATGCTGGCGGACGAGATCGCGGTGTTCGACAACCTCAAGGGCCGCCTGTACCTCATCGTGCACGCGGACCCGTCCAAGCCGCAGGCCTACGCGGAAGCCATGCGGCGACTGGATGCCCTGACGTTCCGCCTGCGCCAGGGCGGCGTGTCGTATCCGCAGCTGCTGCAGCCGGCCGCGCTGGATGAATCCGACTTCAAGTCGTCGTTCACCCGCGAGGAATACGAGGCCATGGTGCGCAAGGCGCAGGAATACATCCTGGCCGGCGACATCTTCCAGGTGGTGCCGTCGCAGCGCCTGAGCGTCGGTTTCAACGCCCGTCCGGTGGACGTGTACCGCGCGCTGCGCGCCACCAACCCGTCGCCCTACATGTTCTTCATCGACATGGGCCCCACCCAGATCGTCGGCTCGTCGCCGGAGATCCTGGTGCGCCTGAAGAACGGCCGCGTGGTGCTGCGTCCCATCGCCGGCACGCGTCGCCGCGGCAAGGACGAGGCGGAGGACATGGCACTGGAAACCGAACTGCTGGCCGACCCCAAGGAGCGCGCCGAGCACCTGATGCTGATCGACCTGGGCCGCAACGACGTGGGCCGGGTCAGCCAGACGGGCACGGTGGAGCTGGCCGAATCCTTCGTGGTGGAGCGCTACTCGCACGTGATGCATATCGTCTCCCAGGTGGAAGGCGACATCCGTGGCGACCTCTCCTACATGGATGTGATCAAGGCGACCTTCCCGGCGGGCACGGTCAGCGGCGCACCGAAGGTCCGCGCGCTGGAGATCATCCAGGAGCTGGAGCCGTTCAAGCGCAACATCTACGCGGGCGCCATCGGCTGGCTCGGCTGGTGGGGCGACGCGGACACGGCCATCGCGATCCGCACCGCCGTGATCCAGGATGGCCGCCTGCACGTGCAGGCGGGCGGCGGCGTGGTCTACGACTCCGACCCGGCGGCCGAGTGGGAAGAGACGATGAACAAGGGCAGGGCGCTATTTCGTGCGGTGGCGCAGGCCGCCAAGGGGCTGTAATGTCCACCTCGTCCCGCTTGCAACCGGTTGCGCCGGAAACGGCACCTACGTCCGGCGCATCCGCCCCCACGGAACGAGAGAGCCCCATGATCAACCCACGCACGCTTATCGCTGCCGGCAGCCTGGCCTTCATGGCTGCCGCTACTGCCACGCCGTCCCTGGCCCGCGAGCCCTTCTGCGACGACATCGCGTCGCGCACGGAAGCGCTGGCGCTGATCGAGACGCTCAACGCCGACCTGCTCAGCCATCCCAGCGCCACGCTGACGCTGGAGCGCTGGTGCGGCGACCACCAGCTGGCCGCCGTGCCGACCATCGTCGCGCGCCGGGTCAAGGGTCAGGACAAGCCGCTGCCCGACGACGCACGGCAGACGCTGGGCATCGGCCCCGACGAGCCGGTGCGCTACCGCCACGTGCAGCTGGTTTGCGGCGAGCGCGTGCTGTCCGAGGCGGATAACTGGTACGTGCCGTCGCGGCTGACGCCGGAGATGAACCAGATCCTGGACACCACCGACCAGCCGTTCGGCAAGGTGGTGCAGGCGCTGAACTTCCGTCGCCAGACCACCAGCGCCGACCTGCTCTGGGCGCCGCTGCCCAAGGGCTGGGAGATGGACGCGCCGCTGCCGCCGCCGAAGTTCGGCCCGCTGGACATCCCGCACGACGTGCTGCAGCACCACGCGGTGCTGTTCACCGGCACCAACCAGCCGTTTAGCCTGCTGGTCGAGACCTACACCTCCGAGGTGCTGGCCTTCGGGCGTCGTCGCTGAGCCCTCAAAGGGCCTGGTCCAGCGCCTGGTAGAAACGCTCCGGCGCCTCGATCATGGGCGCATGGCCCAGCCCGTCGAGCGGAATCAATCGGGCGCCGGGGATCTTCGCGGCGGCTTCCCTGCCCAGGGTGGGGTAGTCGCCGAGTGTGGCGGCGATGGCCGGCGGGGTGCCGTCCTTGCCGATCACCGTGCGATCGGCCTGGCCGATGATGAGCACGGTAGGCACGCGGATCAGCGGGAACTCGTAGATCACCGGCTGCGTGTAGATCATCTCGTAGGTGAGCGCACCCGCCCACGATGACGTCTCGCGTCCGTCGCCTTCATACTGGCCCGCCTGCATCAGCACCCAGCGGTCGTACGCCGGCTTCCACTTGCCGTCGTAGTAGCTCTTCATCTGGTACGCCTTGATCCTGGCGTAGGACGTTTTCAGTTCGCCCGCATACCACTGGTCCACACTGCGCCAGGGCACGCCCTTGGCGCGCCAGTCTTCCAGGCCCAGCGGGTCGACCAGCACCAGTTTCTCCACGCCCTCCGGATACATCAGCGCGTAGCGTGCGCCGATCATGCCGCCCATCGAGTGGGCGATCACCGTGGCCTTGTCCACGCCCAGGCTGGCGAGCAACGCATGCGTGTTGGCGGCCAGCTGGTGGATGCCGTAGGGGTATTCGCGCGGCTTGGACGATTTGCAGAAGCCGATCTGGTCGGGAATGACCACGCGGTAGCCACGATCGCGCAGGCGCTCGGCGGTGGCCACCCAGTACGGGCCGCAGAAATTCTTGCCGTGCAGCAGCACCGCGGTGTGGCCGTTCGGATGGGCGGGCGTGAGGTCCATGTACGCCATCTCGAACGCGCGGCCTTCGCTGCGTACGGTGAACATCGTCACCGGGTAGGGGTAGGGCGTGCGCTCCAGGCGTGCGCCCAACGCCTCCACGCGCGGGGTGTCGTCCGCAAACGCGGGCAGGGCGGGAAGCAGTAGAGAGAGGGCAAGAAACACGCGACGCATCGCCATACTCCGACAAGGGATATCGGCCATCGTAGGACACCCCGGTGTGAAGGCCGGTGGCATACTCGTTCGCCTGAGTCCTACAGGGAGTGCCCCCTCATGTCCGAGATCGATCCGCCGCTGCGCGAGTATGCCAAGCCACCGCTGACGCGCGGTGTGGACCCGCAGCGCATGAACTGGCTATGGCAACTCATCGTGCAGGCCACGGATCTGGATCCGGTCGACGTGCGCAAGGCGCTCAATGCGATGGGTGTCGGTGCCACCGACAAGCGCGTGGCCAGCTGGCAGGTCGGCGACCGCGATGAAGATTATTTCCCGCTGACCATCGCGGAGCTGGAGCGCAACCTCCGCGCCATGGTCGCGTGGAAGAAGGCCAGGAACGACGCACCCGTCGCCCCGGCCAGCGATCAGGCGTAGCGCTCGGACAAAAACCGGAAGAACGCGCGAAGCCCCTGGGCTTCGCCGCCGCGCGGATGCGCCGGTCGGTCGGCGTCGTTCCACGAGTAGGTGTCGAGGTGCATCCAGTTCTGGTTCTCCGGCACGAACCGCTCCAGGTACAGCGCCGCGGTGATCGCGCCCGCGTGCCGCGACGCGCCGGAGTTGGCGAAGTCGGCCACGTGCGATTCCAGCATGCGCCGGTACGGCCGCCACAACGGCAGGCGCCACAGCGGATCGGCGGACACCTCGGCTGCACCGATAACGTGGTCGGCCAGTGCATCGCGGTTGGTGAACAGCGCCGGCACCTCGGGCCCCAGCGCGACGCGCGCGGCGCCGGTCAGCGTGGCGAAATCCACGATCAGGTCAGGCGTCTGCTCCACCGCGAACGCGAGGGCATCGCACAGCACCAGCCGGCCTTCGGCATCGGTGTTGTCCACTTCGACGGTCAGGCCCGCACGCGTGCGAATGATGTCGCCGGGGCGCATGGCGCTGCCGCTGATCGCGTTTTCCACGGCCGGCACCAGCAAGGTCAGCCGCACGGGCAGCTTGGCCTTCATGACCAGGCTCGCCAGCGCGATCGCGTGCGCGGCGCCGCCCATGTCCTTCTTCATCCAGCGCATGCCGTCGGACGGCTTGATGTCCAGGCCGCCGGTGTCGAAGCACACGCCCTTGCCGATAATGACCAGCCGGGGGTTGGTGTTCTTGCCCCAGGTCAGCTCGATCAGGCGCGGCGCGCGATGGCTGGCGCGGCCCACGGCATGGATGGTGGGGAAGTTGGCGGCCAGCAGGTCGTCGCCGATCCACTCGCGCACCTTGGCCTTGTGCGGGGCGGCCAGCGCGTGGATGGCTTCGGCCAGCTGCTCGGGGCCCATGTCCTCGGCTGGCGTATTGACCAGATCGCGCACCTGGTAGGTCGCATCGATGATCGGCTGCAACGCGCGCGACGTGGCCGTGTCCACCACCAGCTGCGCCGGCGCCCGGCCGCGCGCGCGATAGCGCTCGAAGCGATACGCGCCCAGGGCCCAGCCCAGCGCCACCAGGTCGGTATCGGTCGCCACGCTCTCCTTGGCGATCTCGTAGTTGCCTTCCGGCAGACGGTAGGGCAAGGCGCCCAGTGCCATCAGCGGTTCGGAGGCGTCCACGCCCACCAGTACGCGCTCGATCGCACCGTGGGCGTCAGGTAGCAGGAGTACCGAGCCGGGGCTGGGGCGGAAGCTGGTCGAGGTCATCCACTGTCGGTGCGCCGCGGTAAGCCGCGCTTCCAGCGCAGGCGCGCTGGAAGCATCGATCATCTCGATCGGGATAGAGCGGCGCTTGCCGGGCTTGGTATCGATCAGTGACGACATCAGGGCTCCCGTGCCCCGCGGTGTGACACCGCGTATGGGAAGGTGGTGAACGGTATGACAGCTATTCTAGCTGTCAGCGGCCGTCGACGCTTCTATCCAGTCGGCAAGGGATGTCATGTCAGTGAATTCCAGGTCCGGTGCAGGCCCATGCGACCACACCGCGCCGTCGCGATTGAGCCACACGGTGCGCATGCCGGCCTCGCGCGCGCCCACCACGTCCAGCAGCGGATCGTCACCGACGTGAAGAACCTCGTGCGGCGGCAGGCCCAGCGCGTCGGCCGCGGCCAGGAAGATGCGCGGATCGGGCTTGGCCACCCCCACGCCCGAGGCGCTCAGGCGGGTGTGGAACAGGTGGTGGAGGCCGATGACTTCCAGATCGGCGTTGCCGTTGGAGATCGACACCAGCGGCACGCGCTCGACGATCCGCTCCAGCGCGGCCAGGGAATCGGGGTAAAGCTCGACGTTGTTGCGGGCGGCGAAATAGATGCGCCAGGTCTCGTCGACCGGGGCGTCATCGATGCCGCAGGCGGCGAACGCGTGGCGAATGGTCAGCCGGCGCTGTTCGCTGAAATCGTGGGAGAGGTGCGTGTTGTCGCGGGCGATCTGCTCGCGAAGCTCGCGCATGGCCTCCAGGGGCCATGCGCGGGCGACATCGGGATGGTGCTGTTGCAGCCACCGGTCCACGCAGTGCTCGGCCTCGATCAGGGCCGGCAGTACCGGCCACAGGGTGTCGTCGAGGTCGAGGGAGACGGCGCGGACGAGCACGACTTAGCGGGCGCCGACCTTCAGCACCTGGCCCGGATGGACATTGTTGTCCTTCAGGCCGTTCATGGCGCGGAGCTTGTCGACCTCGACGTCGTTCTTCTTGGCGATGGAGTACAGCGTGTCACCAGCCGACACCTTGTAGGTGCGCGAGGCGGCGGCCGACTTCTTCTCGGACTTCGCCTCTGCCTTCTCAGCCTTCTCCGCCTTTGCGGCCGGTGCCTTGGCCTTGGGGGCCTCGGCTACTTTGGGCGTCTCGACGCGCGTCGACTTCTCGGTGGCGTCCACCGGGGCCGCCGGCTTGGCGACCGGCTTGCCCTTCACGGTGACGGCATCGGCCGTGACCTTGGCGAACTTGCCACCGACCTTCGCGTTGTCGGACACCGTGACCGCTTCCGAACGAACACCGGAGAAGCCCATGTGCGCCGAGGTGCTGACGCTGGCGGCGACATGTGCGAACTGCGACGGCTCGGCCGTGGTGGCGACAGAGGCCTTGGTTTCCTTCGCGACCTTGGCACCCTTCCCGGCCTTGCCGGTGACCTGCGCCTTGGCGACGGCGGTTTCCTTCGCGGCCTCGGCGGCCGGCGTAGCGGCGGCCACGGTCGGCGTGGTCATCGCCTGGCCCACGTTGGCACGGGTGCCCACCGTGGAAGCGATCTTCGCGCGACGGGCGGCATCGCCGGAGGCCAGCGACGCGCCATCGGCGTAGGGCACCAGGCTATGCGAGCGCAGCAGCGAGCTGCCAGCGCCGGAGGTGACGAACGCGATGAAATCCTTGACGTCGGCCTCTTTGGGGCCGGTGCTGTTGGAGACCAGGTAAAGCTCGGTGTACAGCGGGTAGGCGCCGCTGCCGACCGTCGACATGGACGGCGCAACGCCGTCGATGGAGAGGATCTTCACCTTCTTGTTGGACGACGCACCCGCGAGGGTGGTGGCGCCCAGGCCCTGCTTGTCGAGGGTGACGCCCTCTTCGAGCTTGGCCACGTTGACGTACAGGCGCGGCGCGGCCACCGGCTGGTTGCCGCGGCCGAACAGCAGCTTGCGCAGGCTGTATTCCACGCCATCGCCCGGGCTGGCCACCGCATAGAGGTTGATCGGCTGGTCGTTGCCGCCGAGTTCCTTCCAGTTGGTGATCTTGCCCATGTAGATCTCATGCAACTGCATGAGCGTGATGTTGCTCACCGGGTTGGACGGGTAGGTGACCATGACCAGCGCGTCCCACGCCACCGGCGTGAAGGTCAGCGACTGCTCGGCGGCGCCCACGGCGGGACGGGCGGAGCCGGCGATGTCAGCCGAGCCCTTGGCCACGGCATCGATGCCCGAAGCGGTGTTGAAGGGCTGCAGCTCGATCTTGCCCTTGCCGGATTTCTCCCAGGCCTTGGCCACATCGTTGACCACGCCACGGGCGGTGGTGATGTCACCCCGCCAGATCAGTGTGGAGCCGGCGGCGAGAACGGTAGCGGAGGCACTGAGGCCGATCAGCGTGGCGGTGAACAGTCGCGCAAGACGAAGAGACATGGACGGCAAGAACCTCGGGACGGAAGCGGGGTTGGCAATGGGGCGCCATTGTGGGCCAAGGCGGGCGCGCGCGCACCATTGGCGTCGTTCAGCATCGTGCCCACCCCAACCGGAACGTAGCCTGTCGGGATGGGCCTGCCTGCAAACGGTATCAAAGCATCGCGTAATAGACGGCCTCGCCGCGCACCACGGTCAGCAGCAACTGCCGTCCGGCCAGGGCGGTGCCGACGGGCAGGCCTTTCACCGAGGCCACCTTGCGCTGGCCGATGCCGATCACGATGTCGCCGTCGCGCAGCCCCGCACGCTCGGCCGCGGAGCCACGCTTGATCCCGCTCAAGGCCACGCCGAACAGGCCGGCGGCGCGCTGCTCCGGGGTGAGGTCGCTCAGCACCACGCCCGCCAGTCGCCCGTCCACCTTGCCGCCATCCAGCGTCGCCAGCCTTGGTGCCTCGATGGTGGCCTGCACATCGCGGGCCGCGCCCTCGCGCTTCACCGACAGCGTGACCTTCGCGCCCAGTGGCAGCAGGCCCTCGGCGTTGCGCACATCCTGCGAGCTGCGCACGGGCTTGCCGTCCACGGCGGTCAGCACGTCGCCCGTCTGCAAGCCCGCACCCTCGGCGGGGGAGCCGGTGTCGACCCGGGTCACCACTGCGCCTGATGTGTCCTTCAGGCCCAGCGCTTGGGCGATGCGCGGCGTGATGTCCTGCACCTCCACGCCCAGGTTGCCGCGGCGCACCTTGCCGTAGGCCAGCAGCTGCTTCATGACGCCGGTGGCGAGGTCGGTCGGGATGGCGAAGCCGATGCCGACGTTGCCGCCCGAGGGGGTGAAGATCATCGAGTTGATGCCGACCAGTTCGCCGCGCAGGTTGACCAGCGCACCGCCGGAGTTGCCGGGGTTGATCGAGGCATCGGTCTGGATGAAGTTCTGGAAACCCTTGCCCAGGCCGGAGCGGCCCAGCGCCGAGACCATGCCCGAGGTGGCCGTCTGGCCCAGCCCGAAAGGATCGCCCACGGCCACCACGAAGTCGCCCACGCGCAGCTGCGAGGAATCCGCAATGGGCAGCGCCTGCAGTTTGTCCGCGGGAATCTGCAGCAGCGCCACGTCGGTGTCCGGATCGCTGCCGACCAGCTTCGCCTTCAGGTCGCGCCCATCCTGCAGGGTGACCGTGATGTCGTCCGCGCCGCCCACCACGTGGTGGTTGGTCAGCACGTAGCCCTTGGCCGCATCCACCACTACACCCGAGCCCAGGCTCTGCTCCACGCGCTCGCGCGGCGCGCCCTGGTTGCCGAACAGCTGGCGGAACAGCGGATCGTCGAAGTAGGGATCGCGCGCCCGCACGCGTGTCTTGGTGGAAATGTTGACCACCGCAGGTGTCACCTTCGACAGCATCGGTGCGAGCGAGGGCAGGGGCTCGCCATTGACGGCGGGTGGCAGGCTGGCAAACGCGGGCGTGGCGAGGGCCATCGCCAGGGCGGCACCGAGAACCAGATTCGGCATCCGCCGGGGGATAGGTAACGGCATGGGTGAACTCCTTGGCTGTGTGCGCCAGGCACATCGATCGCCGCTTTCGACCACAGTCGCGTCGCCGGGTTTCAAACGGTGAGATGCCTGTCTTCGCCACTTTACATCGATCCACGGCGGCGGTAAGGTTCCCACCGGTCGTAACCACAACATCTTGTGTTCTGCTGTTCGCTATTTACCAAGCACTGGTGTTGCGGATCGTCAGGTACCAGCGACAAACCTGCGTCCGCCAAGGCATTTCCGCCTGGCGGGCAGGGCGAGCGAGGATGGTCGGCAGCACTCGGGGGGAGGGCTGTCGATGCGTGGGGCCGACTCAGCCCAACCCACACGGCCTACAGAAGCCGAGACACGAGGACGACACATACATGAGCACTGCACGTGCGCAAGCCATGGGGCTTGAGACCGCGGCCATCCCGCTTCAGCCCGCCTCGTACGACATCTGGGACAAGAAATACCGCCTGAAGGCGAAGTCCGGCGTGCCCGTGGACGAGTCCGTCGACGGCACCTACCAGCGCGTCGCCCGCGCCCTGTCCGAGGTGGAAGCCACCGACGAGCTGCGCGCGCACTGGTACGAGCGTTTCCTCTGGGCGCTGCGCCGCGGGGCGATTCCCGCCGGCCGCATCACGTCCAACGCCGGCGCGCTGGCGCACAAGCCGGCCACCTCCACGATCAACTGCACCGTGTCCGGCACCATCCTCGACTCGATGGACGACATCCTGGAGAAGGTGCACGAGGCCGGCCTGACGCTGAAGGCCGGTTGCGGCATCGGCTATGAATTCTCGACGCTGCGCCCGCGCGGCGCCTACGTCTCCGGTGCCGGCGCCCACACCTCGGGCCCGCTGTCGTTCATGGATATCTACGACAAGATGTGCTTCACCGTCTCGTCGGCCGGCGGTCGTCGCGGTGCGCAGATGGGCACCTTCGACATCAGCCACCCGGACGCGAAGGAGTTCATCCGCGCCAAGCGCGAAGACGGACGCCTGCGTCAGTTCAACCTGTCGCTGCTGATCACCGACGGCTTCATGGACGCGGTGGAGAACGATCAGGACTGGCCGACCGTGTTCCCGGTGCACGTGAAGGAAAAGCACGAGATCGACCTGGACGACGCCTCCAAGGTGGTCTGGCGCGAGTGGCCCACGAAGGAGAACTACGTCACCCGCGAGGATGGCCTGGTCGCCTGCAAGATCTACGGCCACATCCGCGCGCGGCACCTGTGGGACATGATCATGGTGTCGACGTACGACTACGCCGAGCCGGGTTTCATCCTGATCGACCGCGTCAACGAGATGAACAACAACTGGTGGTGCGAGCACATCCGCGCTACCAACCCCTGCGGCGAGCAGCCGCTGCCGCCGTACGGCTCGTGCCTGCTGGGCTCGGTCAACCTCACCACCTTCGTGCGCGACCCGTTCGGCCCCAAGGCCCGGTTCGACTGGGAGGAGTACCGCGAGGTGGTCCGTGTGTTCACCCGCATGCTCGACAACGTGGTGGAGATCAACGGCCTGCCGCTGGCGCAGCAGCGTGAGGAGATCATCTCCAAGCGTCGCCACGGCATGGGCTTCCTCGGCCTGGGCTCCACGCTGACCATGCTGAAGATGCGCTACGGCACCGCCGACGCGGTGTCGTTCACCGACGAGGTGTCGCGCGAGATGGCCGTGGCCGGCTGGGAAGTGGGCCTGGAGCTGGCGAAGGAAAAGGGCCCGGCCCCGATCCTGATGCGCGAGTACGCCGTGACCGCCGAGATGCTGCGCAAGCGCCCGGAGATGGTCGCCGACGGCTGGACCGTGGGCCAGTCGATCAAGGGCAGCGTGCTGCACGCCAGGTATTCCCGCTACATGCAGCGCGTGGCCTCCGTGGCCCCGGAGCTGGTGGCCGCCCTGGCCGAGACCGGTGCGCGCTTCACCCACCACTCGTCCATCGCCCCCACCGGCACGATCAGCCTGAGCCTGGCCAACAATGCCTCCAACGGCATCGAGCCCAGCTTTGCGCACCATTACTCGCGCAACGTGATCCGCGAGGGCAAGAAGTCCAAGGAAAAGGTCGAGGTGTTCAGCTACGAGCTGCTCGCCTACCGCGCCCTCATCAACGGCGATGCCCTGCCGTTCTCCGACGACCCGAAGACCCGCCTGCCGGATTACTTCGTGTCGGCCGACGACATCAGCCCCAAGGAGCATGTCGATATCCAGGCGGCCTCGCAGAAGTGGATCGACTCCTCCATCTCCAAGACCGCCAATGTCCCCACGGATTATCCGTACGAGGACTTCAAGGACATCTATTTCTACGCCTATAAGCAGGGTTTGAAGGGGTGCACCACCTTCCGTTTCAACCCCGCCGCGTTCCAGGGCGTGCTGGTCAAGGAAGCGGACCTCGAGAACACCCTCTATCGCTTCGAATTGGAAGACGGTAGCGTTGTCGAACTGAAGGGTAACGACGAGGTTGAGTACGACGGTGAAATGCACACCGCCGCGAACCTTTTCGATGCCTTGAAGGAAGGCTATTACGGTAAGTTCTGACCCCGCGGAGAGGGAATACGTATGTCGAGTGAAAACCAGATCGTCGAGGGTGAATTGCCCTCGGACGACACCATCGATACCGACAGCACGCCGGCAGCGGAGACGGAAGTCGCCGCTGACGTTGCGCCTGCTGCACCGGCTGTCGCCAAGAAAGTCGTCAAGCGCAAGCCGGTCGCCAAGAAGGTGATCGACGTGACGGCGGCCACCCCGGCCAGCGACACGGCCGAGCACGACCACCACGCGTTCGACGAAGACGATGCGACCGATTCGGTCGATTCGGCACCCGTCGTGGCCGCGAAGAAGCCGCGCAAGCCGGCGGTGCGCAAGCCGAAGGCTGCCGCTGTCGAAGCCCCGGTCGAGGCGGAAGCCCCGGCGAAGAAGGCGACGCGCAAGGCTCCGGCCAAGAAGGCCGTGGCCAAGAAAGCCGTGGCGAAGAAGGCTGCTGCCAAGAAGACCGCGGTCAAGAAGGCGCCGGCCAAGAAAGCCGCTGCCAAGAAGACCGCCGTGAAGAAGGCGACCGCCAAGAAGGCCGTGAAGAAGGCAGCGGTGAAGAAGGTTGCCGCCAAGAAGGCTGCCGTGAAGAAGGCACCGGCCAAGAAGACGGCTGCCAAGAAGACGACCGCGCGCAAGGCGACCACCTCGACCGGTCGCAAGACCGCGGCGAAGACCACGGGTCGTACGGCCAAGTCGGCGGCGTCGAAGAAGACGGGGCGTGTGGCCAAGTCGGCGGCCGCTTCGAAGAAGACGGGTCGCGTGGCCAAGTCGGCTGCGTCGAAGAAGACCACGGGTCGGGTGGCCAAGTCGGCTGCGTCGAAGAAGACCGGTCGCGTGACCAGGTCGGCGGCGTCGAAGACCACCGGTCGCTCGACCAAGTCGGCGGCTGCCAAGAAGACGGGCCGTACGGCCAAGTCGGCTGCGGTCAAGAAGACGGGTCGCGTCGCCAAGTCGGCCGTCACCGGCCGCAAGACCGCCACCAAGTCGGCCGGTCGCGTCGCCAAGAAGGCCACCACCGGTCGCAAGACGACCGCGAAGAAGGCCAGCACCCGCGTCGTCAAGGCTGACGCAGGCGCCCGCAAGGCGTTCAAGAAGGCAGCCGCAAGCGTCGCTCGCAGGAGCGGTGCCCGTCCGGCCACGAAGAAGACGGCTCCCAAGGCCGCCGGCAAGACGACCGCCCGCAAGGCGGTTGGCAAGAAAGCGGCTAGCGCCGTGAAGAGGTCCACTGCCAGCAAGACCGGCCGTACGTCGGCGCGCAAGTCCGCCGTCCGTGGTCGTCGCAAGTAAGTAGTACCCATCCGGCCCGGCATCAGTGCCGGGCCGGATAACCTGACAGAGAAGAGATCATGGCGTTCAAGATCGACAAGAAGATCAAGGGCTACAACGTCGTCAAGCCCGAGGACAAGGCCACCCCGGCCCCTGCCGCCGCGCCCGTGAAAGAGGCTGCGCCGGTTGCCGAAGTGATCCAGATGCACGAGAGCCTGGAGCGTCCGGAAACCCTGGTCGGCAACACGTACAAGATCAAGTCGCCGCTCTTCGAGCACGCGCTGTACGTGACCGTCAACGATATCGTCCTGAACGCCGGTACCCCGCACGAACAGCGCCGCCCCTTCGAGCTATTCATCAACTCGAAGAACATGGACCACTTCCAGTGGATCGTGGCGCTGACCCGAATCCTGTCCGCCGTCTTCCGCAAGGGTGGCGACGTGACGTTTATCGTCGAAGAGCTCAAGGCCGTCTTCGACCCGCGCGGCGGCTACTTCAAGGCCGGCGGCGTGTACATGCCCAGCATCGTGGCCGAGATCGGCGGCGTGGTGGAGCAGCACATGAAGTCGATCGGCCTGATCCACGACCCGGAAATGAGCGACGCGACCCGCCAGCTGATCGCGGAGAAACGCGCCGCTTACGAGAAGGCCAACGCGCCCAAGCCCGTTGCCGCCGTTACCCCGGCCGTGGGATCCGGCGATGTCGGCGATAACCAGGGTGCTGCTGCGCACACCAATGCCTCGGGCTTCCCGGCGGGCGCGACGCTTTGTGCTAAGTGCAATACGCAGGCGCTGGTGCTGATGGATGGGTGCCAGACTTGTTTGAATTGTGGGTATTCGAAGTGCGGGTGATTGCTTTTAGCTCATCACTAAGTTCGGTGGGTGATGAATGGTCGCCTGTGAAATTCCTGGAGAATGGACCGCCGATTCAAGTCACTTCTTGGGTGTGCGAAAACTACGAGAACTAACTGCTTCCGTCGAGCTCTTTTATCGATGGCAATACGATGCCACAAGTCATCTGTTACCTAACGTTGCTGGCGCGGTGGGAAGGTTTTATAGAGCGGTTCCAATGTGATTTCATCGCGGCATTCTAGTCGCGCGCACGTTCTGGCCCGGGATGGCAATCCGAGTAATGGCGGCCGAATCCTATGGCAAGCTGCGTGAGATCATTTCGTTCAACTTTAAAAAGCGTAATGATCTGGTGGTGTTGAAATTTAGCTTTTGCTGGATAATGGGGCGGCACGAAAGTAAGTAAAACGAGCGATATAATTGCAGGACGCATGTGAGATGTGTACTAGTCGATTGCTAACTTTTTATATGTCCCTTAAATAACTTGAGGAAGAAATGCTTTTCTTTCTCATGCTTGATATTTACCGCGCATTGTCCAGCGTAGGTATGTCGCCATTACAAGTCAGCACTTCCTATTACGACTAACTCAGAACCATATCCGGCTAGCGCATATCGTGCTGAAATTAATAAAGTATCTAGCTGTCTACGTTGCATTTTACTTCCGCTCGATTTTCTATAAAAGGATCGGAGCGTGTGGGGTTGGACGACCACCACATGAAATTGTATCCTCCTGCTTACTGTCCCTGCTCGTATCGCGGCAATAAATTGAGCTGGGCTCACCGGACCGTTACCATCCCAAGCTAGTTTATTGCCAGATTTTTTAAGGCGATCCTCTAGTTGATCTACGAAGGATTGGTCGTCTAAAAGGTGAAGATTCTTAGTCGCCTGACTGAGTACGACATCGTGGGCGGTCACAGATAGCTTTCGCTGGATGCTTGAGCTCGACGCCGCCTTGACGTGAATAAAGGTTACAGCAGCTCGGTCTGCCGATAGGTTTACATGTATAAAATCCGCGGCCTCCCCAGCTCCATCATCACATAGAAGCCAGTGGTCCGCCGTTTTTAGTTCTAAGTGAGCTAGAAGCGGATTTGAGCTGGTGCGCTTCAGTGCAGCATGTACCCAAGAGAATAATGAGTCTTCCCCAGCTGTGGCGATGAGAGTTAGATCCACGGTTCCGCTCACAGAAAGGGGCTTCTCCTTTCTGATATCAAAACCTTTAAAGAATCCCCAATGAAACCGACGAAATCGAGTTTCACTATATGACAAATGAAAGCATTGACCAGCGCTTATACAATGTGCGCTTTCGTACCAAGCCTGAACTAGCGAAGCGTCTCCGAAAAGAAGTTGAGCCGCTTTTTTCAGCCGAGTGGAAGTTCCGGGCTGCGCCTTTGTGCAATCAAGACTGAATCGAAGCCTTTTGTTTACTTTCATCGGGGTGGCTTCGATAATGCCGATGAAAAACTTACCGCCCGTCACATAGTCATGTATTGAGAGCCTTATGACGTTATCGCTGTGGAATTGCGGTACAACCTCATAGTCTATATCTCTTTGAATTATGTTTAATCGATCTATTTGGCTTTCGGACAGTTGAGCATGAGACTCGTGACTGGGTACGTTGAAATCGTAAGCGCCCTTCATCGCTCCAATGTCTTCGATAGGATGTGGCAGTATACTGATTGGGGATTCCACCGGGTTCGACATTGCTGAAGACACTTCGTACGATGCAGCATTTGCTAGTTTCATAAATTCGGCCCATGAACGAAGTTGATGCATCCAAATTGATGCTTCATTTAGATTCACACCAACAACTTTATTGAGCCTCCCAATGTGGAGATTGGCTCTGGCTGAATTATAGGAGTAGCTCTGATCGGATAGTGGATTGATCGCGAGACGAAGATTTTCACCTGTGAGGGTTTTCGTGTCGGGCTTGATTCCAGTCCTGCGGTGAATGCCAAAAAGCCAAAGTGTCCGTACGCTCTCGTCGACTAGAAATGCTTGATTTAGAGTCGTTCTTGGTACTCTGCTTAAGCCTGCAATTGCAGGATCGGTCAGGGCATCTACGATTCTATCGCGTGCATCGTTGTTCGAAGAGTGCACGATCACGCAGTCATTAGTCAGTGCTAAAGTGAAGTAATGATTGCTCTTATCGGTGAGGTTGGCTAATTTCGCCCATCCCGGAGGATGAGTCTCACTGAAGATGCATGTCACGAACGGTGTGTTTGAGGGCATGTAGTCGACATCTAAGCTTAGCCATTCTACTTTTTCGTAAGCGCGATGCAATCGTTTTTTCGCAGCCGCGACTAAACTGTAGATTGGCCAATCTGGCGACGCTTCAAGAAGAGTGATGCTGAAGTACGGAGTAATGTCGAGAGTCGAAAACATGAGAATCCCTTCAGTGTCGATAAAAGTCTATTCTTTAATAACTAGATTTAAGCAGGTCTGTTTTGTGCCTATGGGTGGAGTCCAGATAATTTCTCTCCTAGTCTTGGCCTTCCATGACTGCTTATGATTTATCTACCAAAAAACCACACGGGCCAACTCGCTTTGGACGAATATTGCAGTAGTTCCGAGCTTCGTTAATCCTAATCAACCTTCAATATCGACTTCATTGCAGTCGGCGTCTCCCCCGCTACGAGCACTCGCCGAACACAATCATCTAAACAAGAGAATTTGATATTTGCTGTGTCGATCCGCAGCTATTTTTTGCTGTGGTCGCACGCGTGAAGTGTTGGCGAATGTAGTGGAAAGTCGCGACTCTTTTGTTTGAACTCGATCTTCGTCTCGGTTTTCGGTATCCCGACCTCTCGCCGCTCGGCTTGGAGGTCGCATGTCCTTCCGAACCTATGGCGTTATTAGCAAGCCGGAGTTTTTGCTGCAATTCGCGATATGATTAAAAGATGAAACTTGTACGTGTAACGAACGCGTTCATGCCCATAGTCGTCTCTATAGCTCTCTTACGCCTTTGCACAGTTAATAGGCAACTTGTCCATGGATCGTGTAGCAACGTCCCATGAGTCCAGGCTCGCTGGGGCCGAGTTACTATAGGATTAACCGTAGAATCGTTGTGGGTAAATTCGGCAGATATGTCGTTTGCCTCCCGGATAGCGGTTAATGCAACGTCCCCTGTCACCTCCCCCTTAAACTTTGTCCAAACGTAGCGGGACGGCAACTTGGCCTCGAGGAAATTAACGATGTGCATGGCTAGTGCCTTTGTCGACTCGACGTCCCCCCAAATTTGAGTAGCGCCCCGGTTTCGAGTTCAATCCCCCACAAGAAGGAGATTGGACG
>NZ_JARVRT010000040.1:0-68265 GCF_030209605.1 Luteibacter sp. ME-Dv--P-043b | reverse complement strand
CTTAGCGGGTCGCCGCAGGCGTGGCACCGAGGGGGCTACCCGCCGGCTCTTGCTCGAGGGGTTCGGCTTTACGGCTTTGCCGCTTTACCGCTTCGTTGGTTTTTCGCGCACATCGTGCGCTCCTACCCGCAAATCGTGCGGTCATGCCGGTACATCGCGCGGTCCTACATGTCGTGCTTGTTCACTTCGAAGCCGGCTTTTTTGTATTCGGTCCAACGCGAGCGTGAGCCCTCGCGCTCGGCGGGGTCGGCGGCGACCACCTCGAGCACGCGGTCGAACTGACCCGGTGCGCAGACCTCGCGCAGGTTGATCACCATCGGCCGGTCGGCGGTTTCCACGCCGGGCGGCACGATCAGCACCGCCGTGTTGGCGTCGTCGTCATCCCCCGCCAGTTGGTGGGGGATGAAGGCGTTCTCGTCGAATGCCCACAGGTATTCGTCGATGGCCTCGGCCTGCTCGAAGTCGCGGGTGAGGATCAGCGTCGGCTGCTGGGCTCCGAAGGCGCGCCGGGTCAGCTCGCAGACCAGCAGCAGGGGATCCTCGCGGAAACGCGGCTTGTCGATCAGGTAGAAGTCGGCGCGCGGCATGGGTGCGGGATCAGCCGGCCGCGGCGACGCGGTCGAGCAGCCACTGGGTCAGCAGCGGCACGGGACGGCCGGTGGCCATGCCCTTGCGGCCTTCGTCCCACGCGGTGCCGGCGATGTCAAGGTGGGCCCAGCGACGGCCCTCGGTGAAACGCGCCAGGAAGCAACCCGCCGTGATCGCACCGGCGTACTTGCCGCCGATGTTGGCCACGTCGGCGAAGCCGGACTCGAGCTGGCTTTGGTAATCGTCCCACAGCGGCAGGCGCCAGGCGCGATCGAGGGTGGTCTCACCCGCCGCCAGCAGTTCGGCGGAGAGCGATTCATCCTTGGTCATCAGGCCGCTGGCGTGCTTGCCCAGCGCGACGACGCAGGCGCCGGTGAGGGTGGCCGCGTCGATCATGGTGTGCGGGTCGAAGCGCTTGCCGGTGTAGGTCAGGGCATCGCAGAGGATCAGGCGACCTTCCGCGTCCGTGTTCAGCACCTCGATGGTGATGCCGGCCAGGCTGGTCAGCACATCGCCGGGGCGGTAGCTGTCACCGTCCGGCATGTTCTCCACGGCCGGGACCACGCAGACCAGGTTGACTGCCAGCTTCAGCTTCACGGCGGCGACGAACGCGCCGAGCACGCCGGCGGCGCCGCACATGTCGAACTTCATTTCTTCCATGCCCGGGCCCGGCTTGAGGCTGACGCCGCCCGTATCGAAGGTGATGCCCTTGCCGACGAACGCGTAAGGACGCTCGCCTTCCTTGCCGCCGTTCCACTGCAGGATGACCAGGCGCGGGGCATTGGCCGAGCCGCGGGCCACGGCCAGCAGCGAGCCGAAGCCTTCACGCTCCATGTCGGCGCGATCGAGGGCTTCGAAGGTCACGCCTTCGTGGGCGTCGGCGAACGCCTTGGCCTGGTCGGCGATGTAGTCGGGGTTGCAGATGTTGGGCGGCAGGTTGCCCAGTTCCTTGGCGTAGCGCACGCCCTCGGCGATGGCGCGGGCTTCGGCCAGGCCGGCTTCGCCATCGGCGGGACCGACCAGAGTGACCGAGGCCAGCTCGGGCACGGCCTTGTCGCGCGGCTTCACCGTGGCGGTGTAGCGGTAGGCGGCGTGATCGGTGGCGAGCGCGGCGACACGCACGCGCCAGGCGGCGTCGCGGCCGGGGACCTCGACCTCGGGCAGCCAGCTGGTGGCCTCGGTGACCGGCAGGCGACCCACGGCACGGGCGGCTTCCAGGGTGACGCGCTGGTAGCGGGCCGCGTCGAAGGTTTTCTGCGGGCCCAGGCCGACCACCAGCACGCGGGCAGCGGCGACGCCGGCCGGGTGCAGCAGCGTGACCAGGTTGCCGACCTTGCCGGTGATGTCACCGGCCTCGACCAGGCGCTTGATCGCGCCCTGGGCCGCGGTGTCGATGCGCGCTGCGGCGCTGGTCAGGACACCGTTCTCGTACACGCCGACCACCGCGACCGGGGTGGAGACCGAGTCGGGAGCGCTGGAACCGAGGCTGAACTGAACTGACATAGCTAATCGTCCTGTAAAAGCCCGCCGGGGCCCGGACAGGCTAGACTTGAGGTTTGCCGGCCAGGACTGACGCGGCACGAACCGCCAATTCTACCAAATGCTCAGCATCCTCGACCGCTATTTCCTGCGTGAACTTGCCTACGGTGTCATAGCGACGGCCGTGGTCCTGCTCGTCATCTTCTCCGGTGGCGCCTTTGCCAACGTCCTGCAGAAGGTCGCCAACGGCAGTATCCAGCCCAGCGTGATGTTCGAGGTGCTGGGCCTGCAGATGGTCGACCTGCTCTCGACCCTGCTGCCGATGTCCGCCTTCCTGGGCACCCTGATTGCCCTGGGCCGCATGTACCGCGAAAGCGAGATGCACGTGCTGGCCTCATCCGGCATGGGCCCCCGCGGCATGCTGCGCCCGGCCACCCTGCTGGCGGTGATGGCCACGCTGGTGGTGGGCACGGTGTCGCTCTGGCTCGGCCCCCTTTCCGCGCGCACGGCCGACCAGGTGATCGCCGCGGCCAACAAGTCCGTGATCGCCGCTGGCCTGGACGCCGGCCGCTTCACCGAGCTGCCGGGCAAGGGCGGCATCATCTTCGTCGACACGCTCAGCCGCGACGGCACCGTGCTGGGCAAGACCTTCCTGGCCACCGACCGCACCGACGGCAATGGCAACCCGCAGGTACGCGTGGTCAGCGCCAAGAGCGGCCGCATGTACCAGGAAAGCGACGGCCAGAACCGGTTCCTCGCCCTCTACGATGGCTGGCAGTTCGAGGTGCCGCTGGCGGCCGACAACTGGCGGCGGATGAAATACGAGCGCAACGACGCCTCGCTGTCCTCCATCGTGGACGACGACGAGGATACGGACCCGGCCCACGAGTCCACCATGGCCCAATTGTTCAAGGCCGGCACCCCGGAGGCCCTGGGTGAGCTGGTCTCGCGCTTCGCCGCCCCGGTCAGCACGCTGGTGCTGATGATGATGGTGCTGCCGATGTCCAAGCAGGCCCCGCGCGATGCCCGTTACGGCCGCCTGCTGATCGCGGTGCTGACCTACTTCCTCTATGTCATCTGGCAGCTGATCGCCCGCGCGCAGATCATCAAGGGCCACCTGCATACCTCGGTACCGGTGTGGATACTGCACATCGTCGTGTTCGGGGTGGCTGCCTGGTATTTCTGGAAGCAGAACTCGCCGCGCCGCATCAAGGGAGCCGTCTGATGGCCACCCTGACCGTCAAGCGCGCCGACCGCCTCATCGCCATGAGCGTGCTGGGCACCCTGCTGCTGGTATGGCTGGTGCTGGCCGGCTTCGACTCCCTGCTGCAGTTCGTCCGCCAGCTCGGCAACATCGGCAAGAACGGCTTCTCGCTGTACGACGCCATTGCCTACATCATGCTGACGCTGCCGCGTCGTCTCTACCAGATGTTCAGCAATGCCGCCCTCATCGGTGGCCTGCTCGGCCTGGGTGGCCTGGCCGCCACGGGCGAGCTCACCGCCCTGCGCGCCGCCGGCATGTCCAAGCTGCGCATCGCCGTCTCCGCCGCGGGCGTGATCGCCGTGCTGACCCTGGCCGTGGTGGTGATGGGCGAGACCGCCGCGCCCTACGGCGACCAGCATGCGCAGGCCATCCAGGTACGCATGCGCTCGAGCAACCTCGGTTCCACCAGCAGCGGCCTGTGGGCCCGCGACGCCGGCAAGATCATCAACGCGAAGTCGGCCATCGCCGTGCAGGATGGCGACCGCACCACCGTGAAACTGGTGGACGTGCGCGTCTACAGCTTTACCCCGGACGGGCAGCTGTCGATCTTCTCGCACGGCGACAGCGCCACCCACGACGGCAACAAGTGGATCATGAGCAACGTCCGCACCACCACGCTGGACGACCAGGGTACCCACTCATCGCATGTGGACACGCAGACCTGGGCCTCGCGTCTGAATCCGCACGTGCTGGAGCAGTCGGTGATCCATCCCGAATACCTGTCCATGGCCGACCTGCGGCGCAACATCCGCTACCTGGACAACAACGGGCAGAACTCCGGCGTGTACGCCGTGGCGTTCTGGGGCCGCGCGCTGTTCGCGCTCAACACGCTGGTGCTGGTGCTGTGCGCCATGCCCTTCGCGTTCGGCTCGCTGCGCTCCGGCGGCCTGGGCAAGCGGCTGTTCATCGGCATTATCCTGGCCATCGGCTGGTATTTCCTGCAGGGCGCGATGGTCAACTTCGGCACGGTGTACGGCATGCCGCCGCTGCTGGCCAACCTGCTGCCCACCACCTTGCTGGTGGTCGGTGCCCTCGCCTATTTCAGGCGCTTCGGCTAGCGCCCCGGCCGATCAGGACGCCGCGACCAGCGGCGTCCTGCATACACGCTCCAGCATCGCGGCCAGGTCGTCGCCGCTCATGGGCTTGCGCAACAGGGCGTCCATGCCGGCCGCACGCACCGCGGCGGCTTCATCACCGGCGGAGCGTGCCGTCACGGCGACGATAGGCAACGTGGCCAGCGCGTCGATGCGGCGGATCATCCGCGCCACCTGAAAGCCGTCGACCAGGGGCAGGTCCAGGTCCAGCAGCAGCACATCGTAGCGACCGGCCGACACTTCGCTCATGGCGGCCAGCCCGTCGCCCACCGCCGTCACGACGTGACCGCGGGCACGCAGCAGATTGGCGATGACCTCGCAGACCACGGCATCGTCCTCCACCAGAAGCACGCGCCAGCCGGTGGTGTCGTTGCGCGCGGGCGATGCCGGCGCACACGCACGGCCCGCGCAGGCACAGGCCACCAGCGGCAGGCGTACCGTGAACCGACTGCCGCGGCCGGGCTCGCTGGCGACGTCGATGGTGCCGCCCATCAGCGTGGTCAGTTCGTGGCAGATCGCCAGGCCCAGGCCGGACCCGTCGGCACGCCGGGGCGTGTCGCCCTGCTCGAAGCGCGAGAACAGGCGCGCGCGCAACTCGGCTGACATGCCTGGCCCGGTGTCGGCGACGCTCAGGCACAAGCCGCCCCGATCCACCGCCACCTGCAACGACACGCCGCCTTCCGTGGTGAACTTCACCGCGTTATTCACCAGGTTCTGCAGGATCTGGCGGAGACGAATGGTGTCGCCACGCACGGCGGGCGGCACCGATGCCTCCACGCTGGCCGACAAGGCCAGGCCTTTCTCGTGCGCCGCGGCGGCGGCAAGGGCCACCACTTCGTCCGCCACCGCGCGCAGCGACACGCACTCGGATTCGAGTACCAGGCGCCGCGCCTCGATGCGGGTGATATCCAGCGCGTCGTTGACCAGCCGCAACAAGGTGTCACCCGAACGGCGCACCGCATCGACGTAACTGCGCTGCGCCTCATCGAGCGGCGTGCGTGAGAGCAGTTCGGCCATGCCCAGCACGCCCGTCATCGGCGTACGGATCTCGTGGCCCAGGGTGGCCATGAAATCGGTCTTGGCCGCGTTCGCTTCCTCGGCCATGCGCCGCTGGTGTTCGGCGAGCCGCATGCGCATGCCCTGGCGCAGACGCTTTCGTGTGCCGCGGACGAGCACCAGCGCCATCACGACGGCGAGCGATACGTAGGCTGTCCACGCCCACCAGCGCAGCCAGGGCGGCGCCTCGACGAAAACGACCACCGAGGCAGGCAGTGCCGGGCTGAGTTCGTCACGCCCGGCGCCCGTGATAGCCACCGTGTAACGGCCCGGGGACAAACCATCCAGCGCGTGCTCGCCCTCCTTGCCGGCGTGCATGACTGTGGATGTCGCACCGTGGCGCCATTCGAAACGCAGGTGATTGCGATCGGGTTCGACGAACGACAGCACCCGCGCGACGACGCGTGCGTCGCGGTCGTTCCAGCGCAGCCGCAACTCGCCGTTGTCCAGGGGCAAGGTTTCGCGAACACCCCCTCTCGACGCCGTGGCACCGAGCACCGCGATGGGCGGCCGCCGGATGTGGTCGCGCTGCCCGTCAGGACGAAAGCCCACCAGGCCACCCAGCGTGGCGCCATACATGCTGCCGTCGTCGAGCTGCACGGTGATGGCATGGGTGAACTCGCCGCTGGCCAGCCCGTCGGCCAGACCGAACGACCGGAACCGGCCATGACCGGGGTCGAACCGCCAGACCCCGGTCTGGCCATACAGCCACAGCCGCCCGGCGCGATCACGGCGCAGGTTGAGGATGTCGGCCGAGGGAAACCCGTCCGCGCCCCCGATGTGGCGATCACGTTCGGCCCGCGCGCCCTGCCAGCGGTAGTGCTCCAGCGCATCGGGGCGCACGATCCAGAATCCGCCTTCGTCGGGCTCGAAGGCGCTGATCCGGCCCATCGGCACCCCGTCGATGAACTGCATCCGTCCGCTGGCGCGGTCACGTCGGGCAAGCCCCGCCACGCTTGCCTGCCAGAGCACGCCATCGACGATGTCGATCTGCCGCGTATCCAGCCAGCCACGCGGCGAGCCCGCGAAGACCAGCGGCACCGCGCGGCGCAGATCGGCGTCCACCTCGAACAGGCCCTGTCCCAGCGCCGCGACGATGACGCCGCCGCCGGGCGCCGCGACGATCGACGTCACGGGGCGATGGACGACCGACCGCAGCACCGGCCTGACTTTTCCGTGAGTCGCCACGGACAAACCGTCGACCGTACCGACGAGCAGGCGTCCTCCCGCCAGCGCCCACAACGACTGGATGCGCGGCGCGCCCAGTTCGAAGCCCTCGCCGGTGTGTCCGGTGGCGGGGTCGAAGCCACGGATCCAGCCGCGCAAGCCGCCGACCCATAGCCCACCGCCCTCGCGGGCCGCCACGGCGGTGACCGTGCGGCCGGGAAAGGTGTGCGCATCGGTGGCGACGTGGGTGAACCGGGTGAAGTCGTCCCACGACGGACCGAGGTAGGCCAGGCCACCATCGCTCAGGGCAAACCACACGCCGTGCTCGCGATCTTCCAGCATGCCGCGCACCGTACGTCCCGGCAGGCCGCCCAGGGCCGTCCATGCGCCGGCCACCTCGTGCAGGCGATCGAAGCGGTCGAGCATCGACAGGCCCTGCGCCGCCGCGATCCAGAGGATGCCGTGGCTGTCGGCCAGCGTCGTATGAACGGCCGAGCCGGGCACGCGGCGATCGCGATACAGACGTCCATCGGCGCCGGGAAGAAACAGCCCGCGATCGGTAGCTACACGCATCTGCGCGCCGCTGCCGTGGATGCCCAGCACCGTGGGCGCGGCACCCTCGGCAAACGACACCGCATTGAACGTGCCGTTCGCCTCGCGCACGAAAAGTCCCCTGTCGCCGCCCACCCAGAGGCGCCCATCGGTCGACACATGGAGCGCATGCACCGCTGTCCCTGCCCCTGACGACGCGACCGCCACCCGCTGCAGCCCGCCGCCGTCCGCGCGCATGCGATCCAGACCGCGGGAGGATCCGATCCAGACCAGGCCATCCGGTGTCTGCGTGATGGCATGCACCTCTTCGCCGGCCAGCCCTTCGCGCCAGTGCACGAAATGGCCGGTGGCCGGGTCGTAACGGCCCAGGCCCAGTTCCGGGCCCCCCATCCAGAGCCGGTCGTCGCGATCGACGAACAGGGAGGACAGGCCGCCGGTGGTCAACGGCTCGCCCTGTCCCGCGTCGATACGCGGGACAGTGAATACCACGCCGTCGAAGCGCGACAGGCCGGCCGCCGTGGCTACCCAGACAAAGCCGCGGGCGTCCTGCACTACCGCCTGGACCTTGCTGCTGGGCAGGCCCTCGCGCAGGCCGTAACTGCGAAATTGGGGCGTGGGGATCGGCGCCATCGTCGTGGCTGCCGCAAGGGGGGTGGCCCCACCGATGACGATGAAGGCGACGAGAATCCATCTCGTGAAAAGCGTGCGGTGCATACGCCGGGTTCCTGGTGCGATCCCGATCATGCCATGCACCTGCGGAAAGCTGTACGGCTTGACGCCGCGCGGCGATGTAGGCATTCGCGTGGGCGCTTGCCTCTAGAATGAGTCCATGTCACGCCGATTGCGTCTACTCATCGCGGCTGTCGGACTTGCCGCACTCGCCTGGCTGCTGCTGGCCGCCTTCGACCGCGCGCTCGCGCTGGCCCAGCGTTTCATGGGCTTGCCCACGGGCATGCGCTGGCTGGTCGGCACGGGCATGATCGCCCTGGTGCTGACCGGCGTCGCGGCGGGCGTCTGGTGGCTGCGACCACGCAAGCCACGCGGGCCGGTCGTCGCCCCGGACCGCACATCCCTCGAAACGCGCCTGGCCGCCCTGCGCGACGCCGGCGCCGAGGTTGAGGAAATCCGCAATGAGCTCGGCGAGCTCGACCGTCGCCGCACCAGCGAGAAACTGTACATCGCCGTGTTCGGCGAGATCTCCACCGGCAAGTCCTCGTTGATCGCTGCGCTGGTGCCCGGCGCCCAGCCCCGGCGCGACGCGCGCGGCGGTACCACGCGTGAGGTCGCCCATTACGAAGGCGTGGCACCGCGTGGCGACAGCTGGCTGTTGGCCGACGTGCCCGGTTCCGCGGAAGCGGGAGGTGACGCGCGCGAGCGCATGGCACGCGACGAGGCCCTCCGCGCCCACGCCGTGGTCTACGTCTGCGCGGGCGACCTGACCCGGACGCAGGGCGATGAACTGCGCTGGCTGGGCGACTTCGGCAAGCCGCTGGTGCTGGCGGTGAACAAGGCCGACCAGTGGTCGGACGACGATCGCGAACGCGTGCTGCGGCACGTGCGCGACCAGGCCGGCGGCGTGCCCGATGCGGTGGTCGCGATCAGCGCGGGCGGCGAGGAACGCTTCACCCGCCGGCTGGCCGACGGCCGCAGCGAAGCGGTGACGCGCCAGCGCGTCCCCGACGTCGCGGCATTGCGGGATGCCATCGCGCGGCTGGTCGCCCCGGGCACGCAGGGACTGGAGCCGCTGCGGGAAAACGCCGTGCTGGCCCGCATCCACGAGCGCACGGGCGAGCACGAGGCCATTCATCGTGCCGCGGAGGCGGAACGCATCGTCACACGCTACGCCCGGCGCGCGATCGTCGGCGCCATGGCCGCCGTCGCCCCGGGCACCGACCTGGTGATCCAGGGCGCGCTGGCCGCCGGCATGGTGCGCGCGCTGGCCGAACTGCACGGCGTCCGCGTGACCGATGTCGACATCGAGAACCTGCTGAAGCAGGCACGGCTCACCCTGCGCACGGGCACCTCGGTGGTGCTGGCCGTGGCCGGCAATGCGCTGAAGGCGTTCCCGGGCCTGGGCACGCTGGGCGGCGGCGTGCTGCATGCGTTCGCCTATGCGCTGATCTTCGACAGCCTGGGCCGGGCGCTGGCGGCGACGCTGGCCGAGCGGCAGGCGCTCGACCAGACCGACGCCGGCGAGCGCATGCACGAGCTGCTCGGCGACGCCAGCGGGTCCCGGCTGCGCCGGCTGGCAGAGCTGACCGGCGAGGCCTTGCGAGGCACCGAGTGAACGATCTGTTCCCGGGAGCCGTACTGACAACCGGCCCGCGCTCGGCCACACTGCCCCCATCGGCCGCCACGCGGCCCCGACCCGCTCCCGGCCCATCCATGCGCCCTATCCGTGCCCTTCCCCTGCTGCTTCTCGGTCTTGCCCCGCTGGCCGCCCATGCCGAAGCCACCGCCTACCGCATCGATCCGGTGCACAGCCAGGTGGTCTTCAATGTCGAGCACAACGGTTTCTCCCGCTCGTTCGGACGCCTGAGGGTCACCGACGGCACGATCCGCTTCGACCGGGACGACTGGTCGAAGTCGTCCGTGGACGCGACGATCGACCTGTCCTCGGTGGACATGGGCGATGCGGCCTGGGACAAGGCCGTACGCGGCAGCGCGCTGCTCGACAGCGACCGTGCGAAGACCGCCCGCTACGTCAGCGATTCGGTGGAGAAGAAGAACGACGCGGAAGGCGTCGTCCACGGCAAGCTCACCCTGCGCGGCGTCACGCTGCCGCTCGACCTGCCCTTCCGCGTCAACCGGGTCGGCACCACCATCTACGGCATGCATACGGTGGCCGGCTTCTCGTCGTCGGTGATCCTCGACCGCACGCGGTACGGCATGACCTCCAACGCGAACTCGATCGGCAACGACGTCACCGTGTGGCTGGAAATCGAGGCCATCCGTGGCGATGCGGCCACCACCACCGAAAAGGACAACGCCCATGCCCCTGCGCAGTGACGCCACCCGCTGGAGCACCGTCGCCAAGACCTTCCATTGGGTCATGGCCCTGCTGATCCTGGGTAACGGCGCGTTCGCCGTCTGGATGGATGGCCTGAAGCCGTCGATGCGCAAGATCGACATGTTCGCGCTGCACAAGTCCATCGGCCTCACGGTGCTCGCGTTGTTCCTGCTGCGCCTGCTCTGGCGCGCGATCGACCGCCGTCCGCCCGACATGCCGGCACCGCGCTGGCAGCAGCTGGCCGCGCATGCGGTGCACGGCATCCTCTACCTGCTCATCGCCGCCATCCCGCTTACCGGGTGGGCGTTCAACTCCGCCCACGGTTTTCCGCTGCAATATTTCAAGCAGTTCAACCTGCCTGCACTGGTGGAGAAGAACCCGGCCCTGTCCGACACGCTGGGTACCGTGCACGAGTGGCTGTTCTGGTTGCTGCTGGCCGTGCTGGTCGCCCATGTCGGTGGCGCGTTGAAGCACCACCTCCTCGACCGCGACGATACGCTCCGCCGCATGTTGCCCTTCGGCCGCGCAAGGCGCGGCATCCCCACCCCTCCCGGAGATACGCCATGACCCCGATGATCCGCCGCCTTGCCGTCCTCAGCCTGGCGCTTGCACTGCCGTTCGCCGCCTCCGCCGCGGATTACAAGGTCGGCCCGGGCAGCACGCTGGGCTTCAGCGGCAAGTTCCAGGGCCAGCAGTTCGACGGCACGTTCGGCAAGTTCGACGCGGCGATCAGCTACGACGCCGCCAACCTGGCCGCATCGCGGTTCGACGTGACGGTGGACATGGCCACGGCGAAAACCGGCGACGGCGATCGCGACGGCGCGCTGCCGGGCCCCGATTTCTTCGACGTGAAGAAGTTCGCGACGGCGCACTACGTCACCACCGGCTTCAGCAAGGATGCCAAGGGCGATGTCATCGCCAACGGCAACCTGACCCTGCACGGCGTCACCCGGCCGCTCGCCCTCAAGGTCGCGTTCTCGCCCAACGCCGGCGGTGCGCGCCTGTCGGTCACCGGTACGCTCAAGCGCCTCGACTTCGGCGTGGGCAGCGGCGACTACAAGGAAACCTCGACCATCGCCGACGAGGTGCTGGTCAACGGCTCGCTGAACCTGCAGCCGAAGTAAGCCGGCGTGGCAGGCCTGCGCGATCGTCTCCGCGGCCTGGCCGGCCGCTTTCGCCGGCGTGCCGACACGGCGCCGGCGCCGGACGAACGCGGCGGCAGCGTGGCATCCAGCCTGCGCGGCCTGCTGGACGACCCGACCATTCCGCCCGCCGTGCGCGAAGCCATGGCGGCGGACTTCCGCCGCGTCGAAACCATGCTGGATCGCCTGGAGCGCGAGGAACTGCACGTGGCCGTGTTCGGTCGCGTATCGGCCGGCAAATCGGCGCTGGGCAACGCGCTGCTGGGCCGCGACGCGTTCACCGTCGGCGTCCTGCATGGCACCACCACCGAGGCGGACGTCGCGCGCCTGGACGAAGCCGCTAACGCGGGCCTGGTACTGATCGACACGCCCGGCATCAACGAACTGGGCGGCGAAGCGCGGGAGACGCTGGCCTACGAAGTGGCGGAGGTCAGCGACCTCATCGTCTTCGTGGCCGACGGCGACCTCACCCGCGAGGAACGCGACGCGCTGCGGACGCTTGCCGCCACGCGCCGACCACTGCTCCTGGCCCTGAACAAGACCGACCGCTACAGCGACGACGAACGCGACGGTTTGCTGCAACGCCTGCGCGAGCATACCGACGGCCTGGTCAGGCGCGAGGACGTGATCGGCGTGGCCGCACACCCGGCCCCCCGCCGCATCGTGGAGGTGGATGCATCCGGCAGGGAGCACACCACCCAAGAGGCCGTGCCGGCCGACGTCACCGCCCTGAAGACGCGCCTGCTGGCCATCGCCGAACGCGAAGGCAAGACCCTGTCGGCGATCAACGCAGGCCTGTTCGCCGGGCGGCTGACCGACCAGATCAGCGAGCGCATCGCCGTCACGCGTCGCGACGTCGCCTCCGGCGTCATTCGCCAGTACTGCATCGCCAAGGCCGTGGCCGTGGCACTCAACCCCGTACCCGTCGCCGACCTGCTGCTGGCCGGCGGCCTGGACGCGGCGATGGTGGTGCAACTGGGCCGTGTCTATGGGCTACCGCTCACCCGCAGCGAGTCCGGCCGACTGGTGGCGACCATCTCGCTGCAACTGGCAGCACTGATGAGCGCGGTCTGGGGCATGCAGCTGGCAGCCTCCGCGTTGAAGGGCGTCAGCGGCGGCATGTCGGTCGTCGTCACCGCCGCCGCGCAGGGCGCGCTGGGCTGGTACGCCACCGTGCTGATCGGCCGGGCCGCCGAGCACTACCTGGTGGCCGGCAAGTCCTGGGGCGAGCACGGTGCCAAGCGCGCCGTTGCCGACATCGTCGCGGGGCTGGATCGCGATTCCATCCTGCGCGAGGCCCGCGAGGAGATCATGAAGCGGCTTCGCGGGTAGTCGTCAGCCCGCGAAAGCCTTCACTGCCGCCACATCGAACGGCCAGCCCAGCTCGGCCCCATCGTCGCGCCGCAGCACCGGCACGCGCGCCCCGTAGCGCGCTTCCAGCGTCGCATCGTCGTCGATCCACACGGAAGCGAAGTCCGGGAACCGGGCCTGCGCCAGCACCTCGAGGGCCTGGTCGCACAGGTGGCAATCGTCGCGCTGGAACAGTGTGAAGAGGGACATGCGCAGGTGTATGGGGCCAGTGGCGTCGGGGCGTAGAATAGCCGGCTATCCCCATAGCCAACCTATCCAGCCATGGCAGTCAGCGTTTTCGACCTCTTCAAGATCGGCATCGGCCCCTCGTCCTCGCACACGGTGGGCCCCATGCGCGCGGGTGCGCGCTTCGCCGAACACTGGCTGGACGAGAAGGGCGTGCTCGATCGCGTCGCACGCGTGCGCTGCGAGCTGTTCGGCTCGCTGGCGATGACCGGTCGCGGCCACGGTACGGACAAGGCCGTGTTGCTGGGTTTCGAAGGCGAATGGCCCGATCGCGTCGATCCGGACACCATTCCCGCCACGCTGGAGCGTATCCGCTCGTCGCGGCGCATCCGCCTGCTCGGCCGCCACGAGATCGCCTTCGACGAGAAGGTCGACCTGGTCTTCAACAAGCGACAGAAGCTCCCGTTCCACACCAACGGCATGCGTTTCTCGGCCTACGACGCTGAGGGCAACGAGCTGGCCACGCGCGATTACTACTCGGTCGGCGGCGGTTTCGTGGTCAATCCCGATGAAGCAGCCGAAGACCGCATCGTCGCCGATACCAGCGAGCAGCCCTATGCCTATTCCACGGGCGACCAGCTGCTGTCGCTGTGCAAGGAACACAACCTCACCATCGCCCAACTGGTCGTGCGCAACGAGGGCATCTGGCGCCCCGAGGCGGAGACCCGGGCTGGCCTGCTGCGCATATGGAAGGCCATGCAGGATTGCGTGGCGCGCGGCCTGCGCTCTCCCGGCGTGCTGCCGGGCGGCCTGAAGGTGAACCGCCGCGCCCCGGCCATGGCCGCCGAGCTGCGGGCCCAGCCCGAAGCCGCGCTGCGCGACCCGCTCACCATCCTGGACTGGGTCAACCTCTACGCGCTGGCCGTGAACGAAGAGAACGCCGCCGGCGGCAGCGTGGTTACCGCGCCGACCAACGGCGCCGCCGGCATCGTCCCGGCCGTGCTGCACTACTACCGCCACTTCTGCCCCAGCGCCTCGGAAGACGGCATCGTCGAATTCCTGCTCACCGCCGGGGCCATCGGCATCCTCTACAAGGAAAACGCCTCGATCTCCGGCGCCGAGGTGGGCTGCCAGGGCGAGGTGGGCGTGGCGTGCTCCATGGCGGCCGGCGGCCTGACCGCGGCCCTGGGCGGCAGCGTCACCCAGGTGGAGAACGCGGCCGAAATCGGCATGGAACACAACCTGGGCCTCACCTGCGACCCCATCGGGGGCCTGGTCCAGATCCCCTGCATCGAGCGCAACGCCATGGGCGCGGTCAAGGCGATCAACGCCAGCCGCATGGCCCTGAAAAGCGACGGGAAGCACCACGTCTCGCTCGACAAGGTCATCGCCACCATGCGCGACACCGGCCGCGACATGAAGGACAAGTACAAGGAAACGTCCCGCGGCGGCCTGGCAGTAAACGTCATCGAATGCTGATGCCCCGCCCGAGGCACGCGACGCCGTCGTAGGAGCGCACGATGTGCGCGAAAAGCCCACAACGCGGCAATGCATCAACGCGTAGGACACACCCTCGGCAGCCTTTCGACGGTCTCGACGCGCACGGGCTCGTCCTCACCCCACCAGTTCGCCACGGCGGTGTAGCAGATCCTCAGCTTGCCGCGGCGGGTGTCGAAGCGCTGCTTGCTGGTGTACGCGAAGCACGAGACCGAGGCCAGGTGGCCCAGCTCGCGCATCGTCATGGCGCAGCGCCGCACGGATGCCACCGGGTCTTCGCCAGGGTATAGCGTGAAGTAGAAACCCTTGGCGGTACGGTCGTAGGACTCCGAATCGATCAGCCGGCCCTTGTCGCTCCAGACCTCATCGGCTGCGGCAATGCCGCATGCCGTGAAGGCAAGCAACAACATGCCGCTGGCGACCACCATCGAACGCATCCGAACCCCTTTAGCCCTACCGCGTCGGCGAGTGTATATCGATGCGGCGCCCCGTGTACCGGGGTGAACGATGGCTGACAGGCGCGGCGCGGGCTGTCATGATCCGGCCCTTGTGCCGCCCTGGGGTGGTTTGTCCACCCCGTCCGACCGGAGTCTTTATGTCCAACCACCATATCCGCCGCGACGTCGGCGCCTTCGCCCTGATGCTGACCGGCCTGGGCTCGATCATCGGCTCGGGCTGGCTGTTCGGCGCCTGGCACGCCGCCCAGCTGGCCGGCCCGGGTGCCGTCTACGCCTGGATCATCGGCGCCGTCATCATCCTGTTCATCGCGCTGACCTACGCGGAACTGGGTGCGATGTTCCCCGAATCCGGCGGCATGGTGCGCTACGGCCATTACTCCCACGGCTCACTGGTCGGCTTCATCGCCGGCTGGGCCAACTGGATCGCCATCGTCTCGGTGATCCCCGTGGAGGCCGAGGCCTCCGTCCAGTACATGGCCTCCTGGCCGTGGGAATGGGCGCAGTGGACCAAGGGCCTGTACGTGGTCACCGCCGGCCATGGCGAACTCACCCCGCCGGGCCTGGCCATCGCCGCCGTGCTGGTCGTGGTGTATTTCCTGCTGAACTTCTGGAGCGTGAAGCTGTTCGCCAAAAGCAACACGGCGATCACGGTCTTCAAGCTGGTCGTGCCTGCCGCCACCGGCATCGCGCTGATCTACACCAGCTACAACCCAGGCAACTTCCACATCGGCGCCCACGGCGGCAACCACGCGATCGACATCTCGTCGATCCTCACCGCCGTGGCCATCTCGGGCATCGTCTTCAGCTTCAACGGCTTCCAGAGCCCGGTGAACCTTGCCGGCGAAGCCCGCAACCCCGGCCGCAGCGTGCCCTTCGCCGTCATCGGCTCGATCCTGCTGGCCACGGTGGTCTACGTGCTGCTGCAGATCGCCTTCATCGGTGCCGTGCCGCCCGAGCAGCTGGGTAACGGCTGGGCCGGCCTCGAATACGCCTCGCCGTTTGCGCAGCTGGCCACCGCGCTGATGATCAACTGGATGGCGATCCTGCTGTACGCGGACGCCTTCGTCAGCCCCAGCGGCACCGGCGCCACCTACACCGCCACCACGGCGCGCATGATCTACGCCATGGAGCGCAACGGCCAGCTGCCGAAGATCTTCGGCCACATCAACCCCCGCTTCGGCATCCCCCGCCCGGCGATGTGGCTGAACCTGGTGGTGAGCTTCATCTTCCTGTTCTTCTTCCGCGGCTGGGGCACGCTGGCGGCGGTGATCTCGGTGTCCACGATCATTTCCTACCTGACCGGCCCGGTCAGCGTCATGACCCTGCGCCGCACCGCGCCGGAACTGAAGCGCCCCCTGCGCATCGCCGGCCTGCCCATCCTGGCCGCGCTGGCCTTCATCTTCGCCACCGAACTGCTGTACTGGGCGAAGTGGCCGCTTACCGGCGAGATCATCCTGCTGATGGTCGTCGCGCTGCCGATCTATTTCTACTACACCGCCAAGTCGGGCTGGGAAGACTTCCACCGCCACCTCAAGGGCGCCTGGTGGCTGATCGTCTACCTGCCGGTGCTCGCCCTTGTCTCCTGGGCTGGCAGCAAAACGTTCGGCGGACACGACTACCTCCCCTACGGCTACGACCTGGCCGTGGTCGCGGTCATCGGCGTGATCTTCTACTTCTGGGGCGTCGCCTCCGGCTGGCGTACGCCGATGGTCGAGGCCGCGCGCTTCCACCATGACGAAGACAGCGGCGGTGAACCCGTGCTCCCGCCCAGCGCCGACGAGGCCGGGCGAGTCACCGGCCGCCGGTAAACGAAAAACCGCCCTTCGGGGCGGTTTTTTTTGGTTCTTCGCGCATGATTGGGGCTTGGCCCGATGTCGGAGCCGGAGCCGCGGCAGTTCGTATGGTCGGGCGAGGAGGCGCTGGGTGGTCACACTCTGCGCTCGGGCAGCGGCCGCAAGCGGCCGAACTCGCTCAGAGCGTAACCACCCAGCACCTCTGCGACGACAGAGGCAAGCGGGAGTGGAAAGCGAAGCGTTGGCGATCTCGGGCGGGCCGCCCTGGAGATGCCGCTCAGTGCGACAACGCGAGCGTTGCTCTCCCCGCAACGCACCTCAGTCGTCAGGGAGGTGTCGGGTTCTTCTCATGCTGACCTATAGGGCCAGCACATCGCCCAGCAGTGCCTGCGCCGTAATCTCCGGCCCCGCGCCCGGCCCCTGGATCACGAGCGGCGTGGCGTGGTATCGCGTCGTGGTGAGGGCGAACTGGTTGTCCGTACCGGAGAGGCGCGAGGCCGGATGCTCCGGACCCACCTCGACCAGACCGACACGCGCGCGGCCACGCTGGTTGAGGCGGGCCAGGTAGCGCAACACCTTGCCGTTGGCCCTGGCCTGCTCGTGGCGCAGGCGCAGCGGCTCGTCCAGTTCCTGCAAGCGCTCGAGGAAGTGCTTCGTGTCGATGCCGCGCAGGGCTTCGGGCACCAGGCTTTCCACTTCCACCTCGTCGCTGCCGAGCGCGAAGCCCGCATTGCGGGCGATGATCAGCAGCTTGCGCGCCACGTCTTCACCCGACAGGTCCGAGCGCGGGTCCGGCTCGGTGAACCCCAGTCGACGGGCGTCGGCCAGCAGCGACGAGAACGGGCGGCTGCCGTCGTACTGGTTGAACAGCCACGACAGCGACCCGGAAAACACGCCCTCCAGGGTAAGCAGGCTGTCGCCACAGTTGCGCAGGCGGCGCAGCGTGGACAGCACGGGCAGCCCTGCGCCCACCGTGGCGGCATCCCCATAGACGCTGCCGTTCGCCGTGGCGCCCTGCAAGGCGCGCCAGCCGGACAGCTGACCGCCGGCGAGCGCCTTGTTCGCGGTGACGACGTGGTAGCCGGCGGCCAGCCAGCCGGCGTGGCGACCCGCCTCGATCGCGCATGCGGTGGCGTCGATCACCACCTTGCGCGGGGCGCCTGTGGCGTCCAGGGCGGCCAGCAAGGGTGCATTCTCACGCCCGTCCCGGCCCTTGGCCAGGCAACCGGCGGCATCGCCCGGCAAGAGGCCGTCCGGCGCCGCGTGCTGGCGCTTCGAATTGGCCACGCCGACCAGGCGCAGCGAGCGGGCTGCCGGCGTGGCGAGCAGGGTCAGCAAGGCGCGGCCGACCACACCGGTACCGAGCAACACGACCGCCGTGCGCGGCGCTTCGGCCACGAGGGGAGCGGCGATCACGGCGCTCATGCGCCGACCTTGCGTTTCGAGGTGACCGAAGCGACGGCGGCGGCACGCGTCAGCGCGTCTTCAAGGTCGGCCAACAGATCGTCGCCGTCCTCGATGCCGACCGACAGGCGCAGCAGGCTGTCGGAAATGCCGGCGACCTTGCGCGCTTCCGGTGCCATGGATGCGTGAGTCATCGACGCCGGATGCGCGACGAGGCTTTCGACGCCGCCCAGCGATTCGGCCAGGGAAAAGTAACGGAGCCCGTCGACGAAGGCTTCGATCGCGTCGGTGCCGCCGGCGATCTCGAAGCTGAGCATCGCGCCGAAACCCTTCTGCTGGCGCTGTGCCAGCGCGTGGCCCGGATGCGACGCGAGGCCCGGGTAGAACACGCGCGACACGGCGTCGTGCGCATCCAGACGCGCGGCGATGCGATGCGCGTTCTCCTCGTGGGCACGCAGGCGCACGGCGAGGGTGCGCACGCCACGCAGGGTGAGGAAGCTGTCGAACGGCGAACCGGTCAGGCCGTTGCAGTTGCCCCACCACTTCAGTTGGTCGGCCACGGCCTGGTCGGCGGCGATCACCGCGCCACCGACGACGTCGCTGTGGCCGTTGATGTACTTCGTGGTGGAGTGGACGACGATGTCCGCACCCAGCTTCAGCGGCTGCTGCAGCGCCGGCGAGAGGAAGGTGTTGTCGACCACCACCAGCGCGCCGACGGCATGCGCGGCCTGCGCGACGTGGCGCACGTCGGTGATGCGCAGCAAGGGATTCGAAGGCGTCTCGACCCACACCAGCGCCGGCTTCTCCGCGAGGCCGTCGGCCAGCGCGGTCGGGTCGGTGAAGTCGACGAAACGGACACGGAAACGGCCTTTCTTCGCCCAGGCGTCCAGCAGGCGCCAGGTGCCGCCGTAGCAATCGTGCGCCGCCAGCACCAGCGCTCCCGACGGAACAAGCTCCAGGGCCAGCGCGACCGCCGACATGCCGCTGCCGGTGACCACGGCGCCCGCGCCTTCTTCCAGTTCGGTCAGCGCTTCGCCGAGCAGGTCGCGGGTGGGGTTACCGCTGCGCGAGTAGTCGTAGGCGCGCTTGCGGCCAAAGCCCTCGAACGCGTAGTTGGTCGACAGGTGCAGCGGCGGCACGACGGCGCCGTGCTGGGTGTCGGATTCGATGCCGGCGCGGACGGCGCGGGTACACAGGCGGGATTCGTGGGTCATGGCTTAGCGGTCTCCGCGACAGTCGTTGAGTGCGTGACGCAGCACGGGAGCGAGCTGCACGGTTTCTTTGAGGAAGGCGTCGTGGCCATAGGGGGAATCCACGACTTCGAGCGAGGCGGTACCGGCCAGCCGGCGCTGGAGCTCGCACAGATCGGCCAGTGGCACCAGGCGATCGGACGGGAAGCCCACCAGCGTGGTCGGGGTGGACACCCGCTCGGGGGAGATGTCGTGCAGGTCGATGGATTCGGACAGGGCGAGGAACCGCTCGGGGTCGAAGCGCTCGACGAAGCGGCGCCCGGCGTGTTCCAGGTAATCCTCCACGGGGAAGTGGAAGCGGCCGTCGCGCAGTTCCGGGCCGGCGGTGAAGCGGCGGGAGAACTCCTCGCTGCCGCGATAGGTGGTCATGGCCAGCTGGCGGGCCAGGCCCAGGGCCTCGTCGACGTGGCCGGAGGCGAGACCCAGGCGCACGATACCGCGCTGGACGGAACGCTGCGCCGTGGCCAGGGGGTGGGGACGGTGGGCGCCGGCG
The DNA here is from genome assembly GCF_030209605.1 of Luteibacter sp. ME-Dv--P-043b. Classification (NCBI taxonomy): domain Bacteria; kingdom Pseudomonadati; phylum Pseudomonadota; class Gammaproteobacteria; order Lysobacterales; family Rhodanobacteraceae; genus Luteibacter; species Luteibacter sp. ME-Dv--P-043b. Next base: position 48,482 of record NZ_JARVRT010000040.1, on the reverse strand, counting down.
ATCAGCACCAGCGAGCGCAGTTTCTCGGGATAGGCCGCCGCGAAGGCCAGGCCGGTCATCGCGCCGTAGGACGAGCCGACAAAGGCATGCACGCGGCCGATACCCAGTTCATCGACCAGGGCGGCCAGGGCGGCGGCCTGGTCCTCGCTGGACACCGAGGCCACATTGGCGCCCAGGTCGTCCGGGGTCAGCCAGTCGATCGACAGCACGCGGCACGCCGCGAGGTCGATGGCGGCGCCGTGGCCGACCAGTTCCTGCCACCAGCCCGCTGCCCGCTCACGCCCGGTGCAGACGTCGCGGTCGGCCGAGATGCCGCCCTGGACGATCACCGTGGGCGCATGGGGCGCGCCGCACCAGAGGTACCGGACATCGACATCCACCGTGTCGCTGCCGTACTTGGGCCGGAAGGAGACGCGGCGGACGCCCCGCTGCTCGGTGAGATCCGCGGCGCCACGCGGAGCGGCGACGGTGGCGGCCGTTTCGGGGAGGGAGATCACGGTGAGGGGCTCAGCGGGCATGTCGGATTCCTGCGTTCGGGATCGAGCCCTGCGGGAAAGACGATATGCGGACTGGCAGCGACGGGTACGCGAAAGCGTGCCCGCAACGGACATCCCATCTATCGGCTGACGTGACTGGCACGTCCCGCAGGAGTTGGCACCGTCGCGGAAATCCGCAGGTTGCCCCGGCTTCAAAGGGCCTGTCCCTCAGCCGGTCTCGATGAGTGAAACCGACGATACGCCTGCACACGAAGGCTGTCAATAGCCGTTTAGACGTCCAGATGTCCAGACATCCATCCCGGTGAAAACTTGCGGACCGGACCGCGCATCCGTTGCCGCCCATGGCCTCCGGCCACTCACCCCGAAAGCAAGGACCACACGGGATCGCCGCCACGAACACCCCGGACATGCCGGACGGGTGGACGCGCGGCGCCGGGCGGGATGCCGGGCGACGATCGCCAGCGGCCGGGCCGTGACCCATGCGGACCACGCCGCGAATGGCTCCGGCGGCGCCCGACCGGGCGCCGCCGCCCCCTGTACCCCTGCTAGAATCAGGGGTTAGCCTCCACAGCGACCCCAGCCATGTCCGCACACCTCACCAAAACCCGCCGCCGACGCAGCTTCGCCATCGTCAGCCACCCCGACGCCGGCAAGACGACGCTGACCGAGAAGATCCTGCTGTTCGGTGGCGCGATCCAGATGGCCGGCTCGGTGAAAAGCCGCAAGGCGGCCCGCCACGCCACGTCGGACTGGATGGCCCTGGAAAAGGAGCGCGGCATCTCGGTGACATCCTCGGTCATGCAGTTCCCGTACGAAGACGCCATCGTCAACCTGCTCGACACGCCGGGACACGCGGACTTCTCCGAGGACACCTACCGCGTGCTGACCGCGGTCGATTCCGCGCTGATGGTCATCGACTGCGCGAAGGGCGTCGAGGAACGCACGATCAAGCTCATGGAAGTGTGCCGCCTGCGCGACACGCCCATCATGACCTTCATCAACAAGCTCGACCGCGAAGGTCGTTCGCCGATCGATCTTCTCGACGAAGTGGAATCGGTGCTCGGCATCGCCTGCGCGCCCGTGACCTGGCCGATCGGCATGGGCTCGCGCCTGAAGGGCGTGTACCACGTGGTACTGGACGAAGTGCACGTGTTCGAGCCGGGCAAGAACTTCACGCGCCAGGATTCCACCATCTTCAAGGGGCTGGACGACCCCGGCCTCGCATCCACCATCGGCCAGGCCGCGCTCGACGAACTGCGCGAGGAACTGGAACTGGTCATGGGCGCGTCCAACCCGTTCGACATCGATGCCTATCTCGCCGGCAAGCAGACGCCCGTGTTCTTCGGCTCCGCGGTCAACAACTTCGGCGTGCAGCTGCTGCTCGATTTCTTCGTCGAACACGCACCGTCGCCGCGTAGCCGCAACACGCTCACCCGTGAGGTCAAGCCCGAGGAAGAAAAACTCACCGGCTTCGTCTTCAAGATCCAGGCGAACATGGACCCGGCGCACCGCGACCGCGTGGCCTTCATGCGCGTGTGCTCTGGCACCTACACCGCCGGCATGAAAATGCAGCAGACGCGCACTGGCAAGGAGGTGCGGATCGCCAACGCGCTCACCTTCATGGCGTCGGACCGCGAGATCGTCGAGCGCGCCTACCCGGGCGACGTGATCGGCCTGCACAACCACGGCACCATCACCATCGGCGACACCTTCACTGAAGGCGAGCCGCTGTCGTTCACCGGCATCCCCAACTTCGCGCCGGAGCTGTTCCGTCGTGCGCGCCTGCGCGACCCGATGAAGATGAAGGCCCTGCAGAAAGGCCTGGCCCAGTTGTCCGAGGAAGGCGCCACGCAGTTCTTCCGCCCGCTGATGTCCAACGACCTGATCCTCGGCGCGGTGGGCGTGCTGCAGTTCGACGTGGTCGCCTACCGGCTCAAGGACGAATACAACGTCGACTCGTCCTTCGAGCAGGTCGGCGTGGCCACGGCGCGCTGGATCCACTGCGACGACGCGAAGAAACTCGAGGAATTCCGCGAGAAGAATGCCGGCAACCTGGCCATCGACGCCGCGGGCGAACTGGTCTATCTCGCTCCCACCCGGGTCAACCTGCAGCTGGCCCAGGAACGCTGGCCCGGCGTGCGTTTCTCGGCCACGCGCGAGCACGCCGCCTCGATCGAGATGTGATCCTCAGACCGGCGAGGGGTGCAGGAAGCGGTGCACCGCCTGCACCACCACCGAGCCCTCGCCCACGCCGGAGGCAACACGCTTGACCGACCCCGAGCGGACATCCCCTACGGCGAACACGCCGCGCAGGGTGGTCGCATAGGGCGACGGCGTGGCGTAACCGTCGGCATCCCGGCCCGTCAGCACGAAGCCTTTGCGATCGAGGTCGAGGCAGCCGGCCAGCCACGCCGTGTTGGGCTCGGCACCGATCATCACGAACAGCGCACCGACCTTCCGGCGGGTCTGCGTGCCGTCGTTGCAGACCCAGCCCACCTCGCGCAGGGACGTATCGCCATCGAGGTGATCGACCTTGCAGTGCGTGTGCAGCGTGATGCGCGGCGATTGCGCGATACGTTGGACCAGGTAGTCCGACATGGTCGCCGCCAGCCCGCTGCCGCGCACCAGCACATGCACGTGCGCCACCGTGCGCGCGAGGAACACCGCCGCCTGCCCCGCGCTGTTGCCGCCACCGACCACCACGACCTCGGCACCCGCGCACAGCGTGGCTTCCATCGCCGTGGCGGCATAGTGGATGCCCTGCCCTTCGAACCGCTCGTAGTCGACGGTATCCAGCTTGCGGTAACGCGCCCCCGTGGCGATGACCACGGACCGCGCCGATACCACCATGCCGTCGTCCAGGGTGAGCCGGAACGGATGCGTCGAGCAGTCCATGGCCTGGACCGAGCGCGCGACGGCCATGTGGGCGCCGAACTTCATGGCCTGCACCTGGGCGCGGCCCGCCAGCGCCTGGCCGGAAATGCCGGTGGGAAAACCCAGGTAGTTCTCGATCTTCGAACTGGTACCCGCCTGACCGCCGGGAGCCAGCGCCTCGAGCACCAGCGTGTCCAGGCCCTCGGACGCCGCGTAGACGGCCGCCGCTAGGCCGGAAGGACCCGCGCCGATCACCGCCACGTCATGCACGTGGTCGCTGTCCAGCGGGATGGTGATGCCCAGGTGGTCGGCCAGCTGTGCCGTGGTCGGGCACTTCAGCACCTGCCGGTCGGGCATGATGACCACCGGGCATTCGCCCGGGTCGAGGCCGAAGCCGTCGATCAGGTGGCGCACGTCGTCGTCCACATCGGTGTCCAGCAACCGGTAGGGATAACCGTTGCGAATGAGGAAGCTGCGCAGCCGCACCGTATCCGCGGCATGCGCCGAACCGGCCAGGGTGACTCCACCTTGCCCGGACTGGATGAGGCCCACGCGGCGCAGGATGAAGGCACGCATGATGATCTCGCCGATGTCCGGCTCGCCGGAAACCAGCTTGCGGAACTGGGCGGGATCGAGCCTGACCAGACGAGTATTCGCGCCGGTGCGGCCATTGACCATGGTCTGGCGTTCACTGAAGAGGTCCACCTCGCCGGTGAACTGCCTGGGGCCGTGTACCACGATGATGTCGGGCGTGCCGTTCTCGTGCACGTCATAGACCTCGATGCAGCCCTCCAGCACGAAGAAGTAATCCACGTGCCGCTGCCCCCGCTCGAACAACACGGTGCCCGCGGGCAGGGTCTCTTCCGCGCCATAGCCGACCAGCCGTGCGGTCATCTCGTCATCGAGGTGGGGGAAGGTCTGCTCGCGACGCTGCGAAGGGCTGGACGGATCGTGTTCGGGCGGGATGGCCATGCGGCGGGTTCCATGAGGAACGATCGGGTATCGGAGCGCCATCATGCCTGCGTAGACTGCCGTCGAATACCTGTCACGAGCCCCGCCATGTCCGTACCGCCCGACCTCACCGCCCGCCCTTCCCTGCCCCTGCGCCTGCTGCGCTCCCCGCTGGGTCGCATCGTGGCGTTCGTCGTCACGCTGACCGTGCTCGGCTTCATCGCCGGCCACATCTACGCCGGCGTCGGCCTGCCACGCGGCAGGCTGCCCTTCGATCAGGTCACGCCCCTGATCGAGGCGTTCCGGCTGCTGCCGGTGGTCCTGGCCTACTGGCTGCTGGTACGGACGATCGAGGGACGGCGGATCGACGAACTGGCGCCACGCAAGGCCATACCGCACCTGGCGCTGGGCCTGCTCGGCGGCGCCCTGCTCTTTTCGCTGGTGGTCGGCACGCTCTATGCGCTGGGTGCGTTCGTCGTGGACGGCGTGAACCACGACGTGGCCTGGCTCGGCCCGATCCTGGTAACTGGCGTCGGCGCCGGGGTGGGCGAGGAGATCATCAGCCGCGGCGTGCTGTTCCGCATCGTCGAAGAGGGCCTGGGCACCTGGGCTTCCCTGCTGGTGTCGGCCACGTTCTTCGGTGGCGCGCACGCCTGGAACCCGGGCGCCACCGCGTGGAGCGCCATCGCCATCGCGCTGGAAGCCGGGCTGCTGTTCGGACTGCTCTACAACCTGACCCGCTCGCTGTGGCTGTGCATGGGCGTGCACGCAGCCTGGAACATCGCCCAGGGGCCGTTCTACGGCATCCCCGTGTCCGGCTTCCAGCAGCGCGGCCTGCTCGCCTCGCACATGCAGGGACCCGACTGGCTCACGGGCGGGAGCTTCGGTGCGGAAGCCTCCGTGGTCGCGCTGTGCATCTGTTCGATCGCCACGGCCGTATGTCTTGCCGTGGCGGTCCGCCGCGGCACGCTGGCACCCCCGCCGTGGCGCCGCCCGACCCCGCCTTCAGTCGTGTGACGTATCGCCGATAATCTGCACGACGCCATGGAAGCCCGGCACGGTTGGGTGTACTACCTTAACTGGCCAGCACGTCATCCCTCCGCCCTCCTACCGGTCCTCGCATGTCATCCCACGAAAAGCGGCGCACCTGGCTGGCCGACCAGCCCCTCCAGCGCAAGATCGTCTTCGCCATCGGCGCACTGCTGGCCCTGTTCGTGGCGGCCAGCATCGCCAACCTGGTATCGCTGCACCGCGAGAACGACACCCGCGCCTGGTCGACGCACACCTATGTGGTGCTGCTCACGCTGGCCGAGGTGGACGACGATGCCCAGGCCCGCCAGGTCGCCTCGCGCGGCTTCATGCTCAACCAGGGCGATAGCGAGTGGGCCGACTTCGAACAGGCCGACCGGGAACTGGGTGCGGACCTGGAAAAGGTACGCCAATTGACGGCGGACAACCCCCTGCAGCAGTCGCGCCTGGACCGTGTGCAGGAGATGCTCGACCGCTGGAAGACGGAAATCATCAGGACCGGCCTCGAGCCCATGCGGGCTATCGGTGCGGCGGTGACGCCCGAAGCCGCGTTCGCGCGGGACGGCATCCGCCGCGAGTACTTCGCGCGGCGCACCGTATTGATGAGCGACATCCGCAAGCTGGTCGACGAGATGTCGTCGACCGAGCGCACGCTGCTTGAGCAACGCAACCGAGCACTGGACGACGTCCTCCAGGCCACGCTCTATATCAACATCATTTCCCTCGTGGCCTGCCTGCTGTTCGGCATGGCGGTCATCGCCATGACCTTCCGCCTGATTACGCGCCCCATCGTCCGCATGACCGAACTGATGACGCGGCTGGCTGCGCACGACCATGACATCGAGGTGCGCCAGCTGACCCGCCGCGACGAGATCGGCGAGATCGCCCGGGCGCTGCAGGTGTTCAAGGAGATGTCCATCGAGACGGCCGGCCAGAACTGGCTGAAGTCGGCGGTGACCGCGATCTCCAACCGGCTGCAGGTGGCCACCACGTACCGGCAGTTTGCCGACACCCTGCTCGCCGAACTGGTCCCCACGCTGAAGGCGGGGGTCGGCGTGTTCTACGTGTTCCGCGAAGACACCTCCACGCTGGAGATGCTGGGTAGCTACGGCTTCCGCCAGCGTCGTCATGTCACTACGTCGTACGCGCTGGGCGAAGGCCTGGTCGGCCAGGCGGCGCTCGGCCGTCAAGCCATTGTGTTGCAGGACGTGCCGGACGACTACACGCGCATCCATTCGGGCACGGGCGAGGCTTCGCCGCGCAGCGTGGTGATGGTACCCGTGCTGTCCCGTGACAGCCTGCTCGGCGTACTGGAAATCGCCAGCTTCGATCATCTTTCCCCGATCCAGCAGCGCCTGCTGGACGAGCTGATGCCAATCGTCGCGCTGTCGCTGGAAAACCTGTCCCGCGCCCTGCGCACCAGCACCCTGCTGGAACACACCCAGACCCAGGCCGACGAACTGCGCGCGTCGGAGGAAGCCCTGCGCTCGCAGCAGGAAGACCTGCGCACGACCAACGACGAGCTGAAAGCCAGGACCAACGAGCTGCAGGAACAGTCGCAGCGGCTGGTCGCCTCCGAGGAGGAGCTGCGCGTGCAGACGGAGGAACTGCACGCGTCCAACGAGGAACTGCGCGAAAAGGGCGTGACCCTCAACCAGCAGAAGGACGCCTTGCAGGCCCTGCAGCACGAGACTCAGGAAAAGGCCGAGGAACTGGCCCGCGCCAGCCAGTACAAGTCGGAATTCCTGGCCAACATGTCGCACGAGTTGCGCACGCCGCTGAACAGCCTGCTGATCCTCTCACGCAGCCTGGCCGACAACGACGAGGACAACCTCACCGGTGAGCAGGTGGAATCGGCGCGGATCATCCACGATGCCGGCTCCAACCTGCTGCGACTCATCAACGACATCCTCGACCTGTCCAAGGTGGAGGCCGGCAAGATGGAACTGATGGTCGACACGTTCCCGATCGCGGACCTCGCGCGGACGCTCGGCCGTACCTTCAACCACGTCGCCCAGGAAAAGAAGCTGGCGTTCGTCGTGGACGTGGCACCCGACCTGCCGGCAACCATCCGCACCGACGGCGCCAAGCTGGAACAGGTGGCCAACAACCTGCTCAGCAACGCGTTCAAGTTCACCTCCAGCGGCACGGTGGCACTGCGCATCGCGCGGCCGGCGCCCGATGCGTCGCTGCCGGCGGGCCTCGAGGCCACCCAGGCCATCGCCATCGCCGTGACGGACTCCGGCATCGGCATCCCGGCGGACAAGTTCCAGCGGGTGTTCCATGCCTTCGAACAGGTGGATGCCAGCACCAGCCGCCAGTACGGCGGCACCGGCCTGGGCCTAGCCATCTCGCGCCGCATCGCCGAACTGCTCGGCGGAGACATCACGCTGGTCAGCGAGCCGGGCAAGGGCAGCACCTTCACCATCCTGCTGCCCGAGACGGCGCCCGACACCGGCGTCGTGGCGGAGCCCGTCCCGCGACAGCAGGCCGCGGCCGAGGCCACGCTGCCGCTGTCGCCGGGGTTGCTCGCCGAACACATCGACGACGACCGTCGTGCGATCAACCCCGGCGACACCACCATCCTGGTGGTGGAAGACGACCCGGCGTTCGCGCGGATCCTCGCCGACATGATCCACCGCAAGGGGCACCGTGTGCTCGCCGCCGCCGATGGCGAAACCGGCCTCGCGCTGGCGAAGCAGTATCGTCCCACCGGCATCCTGCTCGACGTGATGCTGCCAGGCATGGACGGCTGGACGGTGATCGAGCGACTGAAGGGCGATGTGGCCACGCGGCACATCCCCGTGCATTTCATCTCCGCCACGGACGATGCCTCGCGCGGCCTCGAACTGGGCGCGGTCGGCTTCCTGACCAAGCCGGTCAGCCGTGAGTCGATCGGAGACGCCTTCGACCGCCTGCTCCACTTCGCCGAAGGCCGCACGCGCCACCTGCTGGTCGTGGACGACGACGCCAGCGCGCGCGCCGCGGTGCGCATGCTGCTCAAGGACGACATGGTGATCATTGAGGAAGCCGCCTCCGGCGAGGAAGCGCTCTCGAAGACCGGCGACACGCCCTACGATTGCATCGTGCTGGACCTGGGCCTGCCCGGCATGTCCGGCATCGAATTCCTCGAGCGGCTGTCGCGTAGCGGGCATACCCCACCGGTGGTGGTGTATTCCGGCCGCGACCTCAGCCGCGAGGAGAGCATGAAGATCCGCCAGTACACCGACAGCATCGTGGTCAAGGGCGCCCGCTCGCCGGACCGCCTGCTCGACGAGGTCAGCCTGTTCCTGCATTCCATCCGGCACGGCGGCAGCGCGCGCAGCGAGGCGACCTCGGCCGCGGGCGGCGTCGACGAGGCCGACCTGCGCGGCCGCCGCCTGCTGCTGGTGGACGACGACATGCGCAACCTGTTCGCGCTGTCCAAGGTGCTGCGGGCCAAGGGCGTAGATGTGGTGATGGCCCAGGACGGCCAGAAGGCCCTCGACACACTGGACAAGGACACCGGCCTCGAACTCGTGCTGATGGACATCATGATGCCGGTGATGGACGGCTACGAGACCATGCGTTCCATCCGTGCCAGACCCGCGGTGGCCAAGGTGCCGATCATCGCGCTGACCGCCAAGGCCATGCGCGGCGACCGCGAGAAATGCCTGGAAGCCGGCGCCAACGACTACCTGTCCAAGCCGATCGACGTGGACCGCCTGCTCTCGATGATCCGCGTGTGGCTGCCACCCCGTGGCTGACATGGACATCGAGGACATCGAGATCCAGCTGTTCGTACGCGCCATGCAGCTGCGCCACGGGCACGACTTCAGCGAGTACGCCCCGGCGTCGCTGAAGCGTCGCGTGCAGCAGCTGGTGCGCACGCACGATGCCGGCAGCATCAGCGAGCTCAACCGCCGCCTGCTGCACGAGCCGGGTTTCCTGGCCAAGGCCATCGAGGGGTTGTCGGTGCCCGTGTCGGAAATGTTCCGCGACCCGGCCGTGTTCCGCGTGCTGCGCGACAAGGTGTTCCCGGTGCTGGCCTCCTACCCGGAGATCAACATCTGGCAGGCCGGCTGCGCCTATGGGCAGGAGGTGTACTCGCTGGCCATCCTGCTCGAGGAGGCCGGCCTCTACGAGCGCTCGCGTATCTACGCGACGGACTTCAACGACGCGGCGCTGGTCACCGCTGGCGAAGGCATCTACGCCACGCGCGAAGCGCGCGACTGGTCGCGCAACTACCTGGAAGCCGGTGGCCAACGCTCGCTGAGCGATTACTACAGCGCCCGCTACGACTTCATCAAGCTCGACGGCCGGTTGCGTCGCAACGTCACCTTCTTCAACCACAACCTGGTCACCGACGAGGTGTTCTGCGAGGCGCACCTCATCCTCTGCCGGAACGTGCTGATCTACTTCACCAACGCCCTCCAGGACCGCACGCTGGGCCTGTTCCGCGACAGCCTGGTACGGGGCGGTTTCCTCTGCCTGGGCACGCGGGAGAACATCGATTTTTCACCGGCAGCCACCGGCTTCTCCGACGTCGACCACGGCCTGCGGGTTTACCAGGTGGGCGGCAACGGCGCGAGGCCCCTGACCCGATGAACACCTACCAGGCCATTGTCATGGGTTGCAGCGCCGGTGGCTTGTCGGCCCTGCAGCGGGTGCTGCCCGGGCTGGACAAGCGGTTGGCCGTGCCAGTGGTGCTGTGCTGCCATACCGGCTCGGCCGATGTCTCGCTGCTGGTCGAGCTGCTGTCACGGGTCAGCGCGCTGCCCGTGGTCGAGGCGCAGGAGCGCGCGCCGGTGGACCCGGGCGTGGTGCATGTCGCCCCGGCGGGATATCACCTGCTGGTCGAGCCCAACCTGCACTTTTCCCTCAGCATCGACGCCAAGGTGGCCTATGCGCGCCCTTCGATCGACGTGTTGTTCGAGACGGCGGCGGACGCCTGGTACGACACCCTGGTGGCGGTCCTGATGACCGGGGCCAATTCCGATGGTGCGAACGGGCTTGCCGCCGTGCGCCGCGTCGGCGGTTACGCCATCGTGCAGGACCCCGCCACGGCGGAAGCACGCGCCATGCCCCTCGCCGGCATCGAACGTGCCGGCGCCGATGCCTGCCTCGATCTCGACGCCATCGCCGAGCGACTCAACCAACTGTGCCTGCCATGAAGCCGACCCGCCCCAAGATCCTCGTCGTCGACGACACCCCCGCCAACCTGGTTGCCATGCGTCGCCTGCTGGCCCGTGCGGAGGCCGACGTGTTCGAGGCCGCCAGCGGCAACGAGGCGCTGGCGCTGTGCCTGGATCACCGTTTCGCGCTGGTGCTGCTGGACGTGAACATGCCGGAGATGGACGGTTTCGAGGTGGCGGAGCTGATCTCGGAAAACGATCACCTCAGCGAGACGCCGATCATCTTCGTCACCGCCGCCTACGCAGACGATATCAACCGCATCAAGGGATACTCGGCCGGTGCGGTGGACTACATCGCCAAGCCGATCAACGACGTGATCCTGCAGTCGAAGGTGAAGATCTTCCTCGAACTGTATCGCGCACGCGCCCTGCTCCAGGATGCGCTGGACGAGTTGTCCACGCGCAACCGGCAGTTGACCGACGAAGTGGCCGAGCGTGCCCGCATGGAGCAACTGGTGCGCCACCAGGCCACGCACGACGCGCTTACCGGCCTGCCCAACCGGCTGCTGTTCCGCGAACGGCTGGAAGGCACCATTGCCGAAGGCAATAGTGGCGGCACGACATTCGCCCTGGCCTATATCGACATCGACGGCTTCAAGGCGGTCAACGACGGGCATGGCCATGCCGCGGGCGACGAACTGCTCAAGGCCATCGCCCTGCGCATCGATGCACGCACGCGCGGCACGGATACCGTCGCACGGCTGGGCGGCGACGAATTCGCCGTGCTGCTGCACGACACCGGCGACGCCACCGGCGCCCTGGTGCGCTGCCAGGCGCTGTGCGACGCCATTGCCGAGCCCTACACGCTCACCGTCGGCGACGTGCGCATCCCGGCGCGCGTCGGCGCCAGCATCGGCGTCACCCTGTTCCACCCCGGCGAGGCCTACGACGAGATCGTCGCCATCGCCGACGGTGCGATGTACGAGGCCAAGCGCAGCGGCAAGAACCGCTGCGTGATGGCCTGATGCCGGCGCCTCACGCCGGTGTCGCATCGCGCCAGCCGCGCGGTGCGAGCGTGGCCAGGAAGGCTTCCAGCACGGCACCGCGGTAGCGCTGCCGGTGCAGCAACAGCGTCAGTGTGCGCCGCAGGTCGAGGAACGGCGTGGGCAACACCACCAGGCGCCCTGTGGCCCGCGCATCGGCGATCGCCACCTCGGGCAGGCAGGCGATGCCGAGCCCCGCGATGACGGCCTGCTTGATCGCCTCGGCCTGGTCCAGTTCGAGCACGGTACGCCCTTCGGGCAGTTCGGCCAGCGCCCGTTCGCTCAGGGCGCGCGTGGCCGAGCCGCGCTCGCGCAGCACCCAGCGCTCGCCGGCGAAATCCTCGCGGCGCAACCGTTTCTTTCCCGCCAGCGGATGCCCCGGTCGGGCACAGACCACCAGCCGGTCGTCGCGCCAGGGCCGCGCCTCGATGGCGGCGTGCGTCACCGGGCCTTCGACGCAGCCGATGTCGAAGTCGTGGTCGAGTACGCCCTGCGCGATACGCGCCGTATTGGCGACGCCCAGGCGCAGGGCGATGCCGGGATGGATCGCCGTGAAGGGCCCGAGCAGCTCGCCGACCAGGTAGTTGCCCACGGTGTTGCTCGCCCCGATACCCAGCTCGCCGGTGAGTTCGGCGACGTCGCCGGCGGCGCGCCGGCCGAACTCCGCGTGGCGTTCCACCAGTTCCTGGGCCAGGGGCAGCAGCTCGCGGCCACGATCGTTGATCCGCAGGCGGCCGCGCTCGCGCACGAACAGCGCGGCGCCGAGCTGCCGCTCCAGCTCGGCCAGCGCCATGCTGGCCGCCGGCTGGCTGAGGAACAGGCGTCCGGCGGCCGCGCGAACGCTGCCGGAAAGAGCGATGGCGACGAATACCTGTAGCTGGCGCGGACTGATCGCTTGCATAAGCTTCACTTATACGCTCGATAAGGCATTTTCAATATCCTTATCGAACCAGCAACGTGACAATGCGGGCCAGTCCAGGAGTCATCCCGATGCCGGTTCGTTCCGCCACCACCCCGTCGCGCCTGCCCGGCGTCCTTCTCGCCGTGGCGGTGGCCGCGGTCGCCTTCGGCCTCGGTCGCCTGGTGCCGCTCATCGGCGGTGCCGTGTTCGGCATCGTGCTGGGCATCCTCGTGCGCCATGTCGCACCGCCGCCCGCGTCGTTCCAACACGGTATCCGCTTCGCCTCCAAGCAGGTGCTGCAGTGGTCGATCATCGCCCTCGGCTTCGGGCTCAGCCTGACCCAGGTGGCGCATACCGGCCTCGAGTCGCTGTCGGTCACCCTGGTGACGGTCACCGTCGCCGGCCTGGCCGCCTGGGTACTGGGTCGGTTGCTGCGCGTGCACGACACGCTTCAGGTGCTGATCGGTGTCGGCACCGCGATCTGCGGCGGCTCCGCCATCGCCGCGGTGGTGCCGATCATCAAACCGGACGAGCACGACACCGCGTTCGCGATCTCCACGATCTTCCTGTTCAACCTGGTGGCGGTCCTGCTGTTTCCGCTGCTGGGCCACCTGCTGGGCTTGTCCGACCTCGGCTTCGGCCTGTGGGCGGGCACGGCGATCAACGACACTTCGTCAGTGGTCGCGGCCGGTTACAGCTTCAGCCACGCCGCGGGCGACTACGCCACCATCGTCAAGCTGACCCGCGCCACCCTGATCATTCCGATCAGCCTGGGCATCGCACTGATCGTGGCGTGGCGGCAGAAGCGCAGCGGCGCCAGCGATTTCAGCCTGGCCCGGATCTTTCCGTGGTTCATCCTCTGGTTCCTGGTGGCGTCGGGTATCCGCACGGCCGGCCTGGTGCCCGAGGCGCTGCTACCGATGATCCACTTCGTGGCCGAATGCCTGATCGTGCTCGCGCTGACCGCCATCGGCCTGTCGGCCGACCTGCGCCGTATGGCGGCGACGGGCCCACGCCCGATCCTGCTGGGCCTGGGCGTATGGGCTGCGGTGGCGATCAGCAGCCTGCTGGTGCAACACCTGATCGGACGCTGGTAACCGGTGCGTCGGCGCCGATAGCCGCGAGCAGGCGCAGGTTCAACGCGTGTTGCTGGGCCTGCCAGGTGGCCAGGCGTGCCTCGTCGATGCTTTCCTGGCCGTCCATCGCGCTGAGCTTGCGCTTCCACCAGCTGGCGTAGGTGTAACGGGATATCTCACCCGTGACATCGCTGCCGATGACGCGGCCACGCAACATGGCGAGCATGGCTTCGCCACCGGACTCGCTGAGCGTGCCCTGGTCCCAGTTGGTCATGGCCACCTCGGGTGCATAGGCGTCCTTGTCGATCGACAGGTACACCGGCTCGGTGCTGTGCGCCTGCAGGGAGACGAAGGCATCCACCATGGCCTGGCTGGTCGGGAACGCGCGGAAGCGCGCACCCAGCCCGATCGTGTCCGCCCAGCGCGTATCCACGCCGGTGGACCAGTAGGTGAGCTTGCCGGCGCGCAAGGGGCCGAGGTAGTTCTCCCAGGCATGCTTGCGGCCGATGTCGCTCGAGGTGATGCCGACGACATGCACGTGGCTGACGCGCGGCAGCATGGCGACCCGGCGTACCCACGAGCCGCAATGCACGCCGAAGGGAAACCGCATGTTGTCCGGGTGATTGTCCAGCACCACCACCTGGAAGCCCGAGGTGCCCGGCACGCGCTGCACGAGCGGCCAGGTCAGGTGGTGGAAATCGCCGCTGCCGAGGAACACGGTGCCGTGCTCTCGCGGCAACGTCTCGCGGAGGTCGGCGGCGAAGCGACGCAGGGTGGACAGCGAACAGCTGAAGCGGATCGCTTCCTCGCATTCGCGCAGGGGCAGCACCAGCCGGCCCGGTAGTGCGCCGACGGACCCATCCAGGTCAAGTACGACGGGCTTGTGCATCCGCGGCCTCCCACTGGCTGTCGGTTTCGAAGCGATGGGCGAAGCGGCGAAGCACGGCGCGCAGCAGCGGCTGGCGCACGAACACGGCGTGGCGGGTGAGGTGGAAACGCGCACCCAGCGACGCCTTGACGGCGGGGTCCGTCCAGCCGGCGACATAGAACCGCAGGCCCCGCTGGAGCGCGAATTCCAGGTTGACGAACCAGCTGACGAAATAGAGATCCAGCTCGCGCGCCGCCGGATAGGCAAAGCCCACGTACTTGTCGAGCAGCTTGCCGTCGTGCTCGTAGCATAGGTTCCAACCGATCAGCTCGCCATCCACCCGGTAGGTAAACACGTGGCCACCCGGGTCGCGTAACACGGCGGCGAAGAACTCACGCGACAGTTTGTCGAAGTGCACGTCGCTCTGCGCGTAGACGTTCTCGAACAGCGCGTAGAAGGCATCGACGGTATGGTCCGCGGCGAAGGCCTCGCCGGTGGCGAGCGTGTCCACCTGGAGCTTCTCGCGCGAGCGAAGCTTGCGTCGGAGGTTCTTCCGTCGCGACGCCGAAAGGCGACCGAGGTAATCGTCGATGGAGGTGAAATCGATGGGCACATAGGCCAGTGCCTGGCCCTCGACGATGATGTAGCCGTGCTCACGCGCGGCCTCGATGAAGCGCCGCGTCCATGCGCGATCACGTACCGAGGTCAACGGCGAATCCACCGCCAGGTCCTTGACGATCAGCAGCGGGTGGTCGGCGCCGAACGAGCCCGCCCAGCCGGCCGCCACGACGGCGGGATCGCTGTGCGCGTCGAACAGCGAATACTCGGACACGGTGCTGCCCGCGAAGCAGGTGCGCGGCGTGAGCAGGCGTTTGAGCAGGGACTGGAAAGGCATGCCTGCCACGCGCCGACGCAGTGCATCGTCGGCCGTGGTCAGGAGGTCGAACGGTGCCACGAACAGTGGCGACCCGTCGGCGGCGCGGAGCGGGACGAACCCGTGCGGCGGATGGCGTTCGAAGTGCCCGAGCAGGGCATCCGGCTCGAGCTGGTTCACGAAGGCCATCGCCGGGCGACCGGTTATCCGCCGCGCTTGGCCAGCGTCAGCAGCTGGTCGAGCAGTGCGATGGCCAGGTCGATCTCGTCGTGGCTGATGTCGAGCGACGGCGCGAACGTGATCACGTTCTTGTACCAGCCGCCGACGTCGAGCACGAGACCGATCTTCTTGCCCTGGTGGGTCAGGCCGCCAGCCAGGCCGATGTCGACCATGCGGTCGAGCAGCGCCTTGTTCGGCGTGAACCCGTCGTCCGTGCAGATCTCGGCACGCAGCGCCAGGCCCAGGCCGTCGACGTCGCCGATTTCCTTGTGGCGCTTCTGCAGGTCGCGCAGGCCGTCGAGGAAGTGCTTGCCCTTCTCGGCCACGCGCGTGCCGTAATCCAGCTCGTAGCCCATCTTGATCACTTCCAGGCCCAGCGCGGTACCGAGCGGGTTGGAATTGAACGTGGAGTGGGTAGAGCCCGGCGGGAAGATCTCCGGATTGATCAGTTCCTCGCGCGCCCAGATGCCGGACAGCGGATTGAGGCCGTTGGTCAGCGCCTTGCCGAACACCAGCACGTCGGGGTTGACGCCGAAATGCTCGATGGACCAGAGCTTGCCGGTCCGCCAGAAACCCATCTGGATTTCGTCTACGACCATCAGGATGCCGTACTTGTCCAGCACCTTCTTCAGGTCGATGAAGAAGTTCTTCGGCGGGATGACGTAGCCGCCGGTGCCCTGGATCGGCTCGACGTAGAACGCAGCGTATTCGGCCTCGCCGACCTTGGGATCCCACACGCCGTTGTATTCGGTCTCGAACAGGCGCGCGAACTGGCGCACGCACTCGTCGGAGTATTCTTCCGGCGTCATGCCCTTCGGGCGGCGGAACGGATACGGGAACGGAATGAACTGCGCGCGCTCGCCGAAGTGGCCGAAGCGGCGACGGTAGCGGTAGCTGGAGGTGATCGACGAAGCGCCGAGCGTACGGCCGTGATAACCGCCCTCGAAGGCGAACATCAGGCTCTTGCCGCCGCGTGCGTTACGCACCAGCTTCAGCGAGTCTTCCACCGCCTGCGCGCCGCCCACGTTGAAGTGGCAGCGGCCGTCCAGGCCGAACTTCTGCTTCGCGTCCACCGCGATGGTCTTGGCGAGTTCGATCTTGCCCTGGTGCAGGTACTGGCTGGCCACCTGCGGCAGCAGGTCGATCTGCGCCTTCAGGGTGTCGTTGAGGCGCTTGTTGCCGTAGCCGAAATTGACGGCCGAGTACCACATCTGCAGGTCGAGGAACGGGATGTTCTCGCTGTCGTAGATGTAGCTGCCTTCCGCGTGGCGGAAGATCTTCGGCGGGTCCACGTAGTGCACGGTGTCGCCGAAGGAGCAGTACTTGGCTTCGTCGGCGAGCAGCGTCGCATCGTCGATCACGACCTGCGGGTTGCGGGAAAGGATGTTCATGCGGGGAGTTCCTGGGAGATCGTCGCGTGAAGGGGAATGACGGTGTGCGGCGGGAGGCGACCGGCGAGCAGTTCGGGAAGCAGTTCGCGGGCCTCGTCGAAGCTGGCGATGGGGGCGTAGGGAATGCCGGCGGCGCGGCAGTGTTCGATCAGGCGGTTCTTGGCGAAGACGAAATCCACGCGGTCCGCCGCGCAGAAGTCGGACGCGCCGTCGCCGATCAGCAGGGTCTTGCCGCCCCGCGCGTTGGACGCTTCCACGCGGGCGCACTTGCATGTTCCGGCACGGCAACCCGACACGCTGTACGGCGAGGTCAGGCTCCAGTCGCGCTGGCCACTCTGCACGAGGTGGTTGGCGACCGTGGGCAGGGTGTCGATGCCGTGGTTGGCAAGAATCGCGTGGATGGCGTGGTCGAGGCCGTCACTGACGATCTCCATGGGCACGCCATGCTGGATGGTGGCGGCCACGAAACCGGCGAAGCCCTGGTCGATGCGCAGGCTGTCCAGGTGTCGGGCCAACTCGTCCCGGCTCATGTCCAGCAGGGCCACCTGCCCGGCCATGCACACGGCGGAGCCGATCAGGCCCGCGCGCCAGTCGCGTTCGAGTATTTCCCAACCCGGACGCCCGTAACGGTCCAGTAATGAGTCGATGACGTCCTCGACGGCGATGGTGCCGTCGAAGTCGCAAAGGATGTTCCAGGAGGCGGGGCTCAGCACGTCGGATGCGCCGGTGGTCAGGTTGGAAGAAAGGCTAATCGCACATCCTTTCGAAGCCCTTTCCCGTCACCGAAGCATGTCGTAAGGTAGCGTGCGGCATGATTTGCACGTCCCACCGAACGGCTTCCCTCCCATGCGTAGAACCTGCCTCGTCTTCCTGGCCGCCCTGCTGGCGGCAGCCTCCGTGCATGCTCAGGAGGACGGCCCCACCTACGCCCTCGGCGCGGGCGTTCAGCGCATGCCCGCCTGGATGGGCGCGAAAGGCGATCGCAACCAGCCCATTCCGTACATCGATATCGATCTGCCCGGCAAGGGCGAACTGTCCACGGCCGACGGCCTGACCATCGACCTGCTGGACGGCGAGCACTGGCACGGAGGTTTCTACGGCAACTGGCTGTGGGGACGCACGCACAACGATCTGGGCGCACTGGGCGGCAAGGTGGCCTCGCTGTCGCCACGTTTCCAGGGTGGCGGCTACCTCGAGTACGTGTTCGACAAACGCTTCAGCGTCGGCAGCCACGTCGCGCACGATACCGACGGCGCAGGCGCCTATGTCGCCGTGTACGCCGACTACAAGCTGCCGAACGTGTGGTACATCGAGCATTCGCTCGAGTTGCAGGTCGGCGGCATGAACGGGCCGGCGATGCGCCGTTTCTTCGGTGTCACACCGACCGAAGCGGGCAACCTGGGCACGCGTTCATGGCAACCGGGTGCCGGCTGGCAGTCCGCCAACCTGGAGTACGACGCGTTCGTGCCCACATCGCAGCACACGGGCTTCGCCGTAGCGATCTCCTATGGCCGACTGTACGGCGACGCGGCCGCGAGCCCGCTGGTGAAATCGTTCGGCTCGGCTCGTCAGGTCACCGAGACCCTGGCCTTCGTCTATCACTTCTGATCGTTTCTAGAACGGCTCAGCGGTCGTCGCGCGTCCAGATGGCGCCATCGGTTTCCTGCACCGGGAACACCGTCACCGGTTCGTAGGCGGGGGGACAGGTGACCGCGCCGGTGCGCAGGTCGAAGCGCGCGCCATGGCGCACGCATTCCACCTCGAAGCCCAGCACAGGACCGCCGGCCAGCTCGCCGCCGTCGTGCGTGCACACATCCTCGACGGCGTAGAGCTGGCCCTCGATGTTGTATACGGCGATAGCGGTGTCGCCATCCCAGACGACCCGGTGTTCGCCCGGCAGTAGTTCACCGCGCGTGCCGACGCGCACCCAGGTGTTCATGCCTTTACGTCCTTCACCAGATATTCGAAACGCAGGTCGTCACGCTGCGGCAGGCCGAAACGTTCATCGCCATAGGGAAAGGGCTTGGTCTTGCCGGTGCGCCGATAACCGCGGCGCTCGTACCAGGCGATCAGCTCGGCGCGGATGTCGATCACGGTCATCTCGACGCGCTCGCTCGCCCACTCGTCACGGGCGATGCGCTCCACTTCGTCGATCATCAGGCGACCGATCCCCGTGCCCTGCGCCGGTGGATGCACCGAGAACATGCCGAAGTAGCAAACCGGGCCCTGACGCTCGATGTAACAGGAGGCGAGGAGCTGTTCGCCCCGCTCGAGCAGGACGAAACGACCGTCGGCACCGGCCAGGAGCGCCTCGATCTCGGTCACGTCCGTACGTCGGCCATGGAGGAAATCGGCCTCCGTGGTCCAGCCGGCCCGGCTGGCATCGCCGCGGTAGGCGGACTCGACCAGCGAAGCGATCGCCGAGGCGTCGGCGGCTGAGGCGGTACGAAAGATCGGGGATGAAGTCATGGGCCAAGTTTAACGCCGCGACCGCGCCGCGGAACAATGCGATGTCATTCCTACAACGCGCTAGCTGGCCGAGAACTACTATTTATTCGGTTCTTCTCGATTTACCGGGGAGGAGGCGTCGGGTGGTCACCCTCTGCGCTCGGGCAGCGGCCGCAAGCGGCCGAACTCGCGCAGAGTGTGACCACCCAGCGCCTCCTCGCCGCGCCGTACAAGCGACGGCGGGTCAGAGCAGCAGCTTGCGCACCCGACCGATCGCCTCGATGAACGCATCCACCTCGGCTTTCGTGTTGTAGAACGCGAACGACGCCCGCAGCGTGGCCGGGACGCCGAAGAACTGCATCAGCGGGTGGGCGCAATGGTGGCCCGAGCGTACCGCCACGCCCTGCAGGTCGAGCAACGTCGCCATGTCGTTGGCATGCGCGCCTTCGATCAGGAACGAAACGACCGGCTCCTTGTCTTTCGCACGGCCGAAGATACGCATGCCGGGCACGCTTTCCAGCGCGTGCGTGGCATAGGCCAACAGGTCCTGCTCGTAAGCCCTCACGCGATCGAAGCCGAGGCCCTGGATGTAATCGATGGCGGCGCTGACACCGGCAAAACCGGCGATGTTCGGGGTGCCGGCTTCGAAACGGTGCGGCGGATCGGCGAACACGGTGCCGTCGAAACGTACTTCGCGGATCATCTCGCCACCGCCGAACAACGGCGGCATGGTCATGAGGTGCTCCCGCTTCGCCCACAATGCGCCGGTGCCCGTCGGGGCGAGCATCTTGTGCCCGGTCACTGCGTAGAAATCGCAGCCCAGCGCCTGGACATCGATCGGCCGATGCGGCGCCGCCTGTGAGCCGTCGACCAGCAACGGGATGCCGCGCTTGCGGCACTCGCGGGCAATCTCACGGATCGGGTTGACCGTACCCAGCACGTTGGAGACATGGGTGACGCAGGCCAGCTTCACCTCGGGGGTGAGCATACGCACGAACGCCTCGATGATCAGCTCGCCGTCGGCATCGATCGGCGCCGCCTTGACGGTGGCACCGGTGCGCTCGGCCACCAGCTGCCAGGGCACGATATTGGCGTGATGTTCCATCACCGTAGTGAGGATCGCATCGCCGGG
This sequence comes from Luteibacter sp. ME-Dv--P-043b, assembly GCF_030209605.1. NCBI lineage: Bacteria > Pseudomonadati > Pseudomonadota > Gammaproteobacteria > Lysobacterales > Rhodanobacteraceae > Luteibacter > Luteibacter sp. ME-Dv--P-043b. Next base: position 28,065 of record NZ_JARVRT010000040.1, on the reverse strand, counting down.
CCGCAGACGCGGCATGGCGTAGCTGTAGGCGACCAGGTTGATCGCCTGCGTGGTGCCGGAGGTGAGGATCACCTCGTCGCGCGAGGGCGCGTTGATGAAGCGGGCCAGCGCGTCGCGCGCGCCTTCGTACGCCGCTGTGGCTTCTTCGCCCAGCGCATGCACAGCGCGTGAGACGTTGGCGTTGCGCTCCCGGTAGTGGCGATCTACCGCTTCGATCACCGACAGCGGCTTCTGCCCGGTGTTGGCGTTGTCGAAATAGATCAGCGGCTTGCCGTGCACGGTGCGCGACAGCAGCGGAAAGTCGGCGCGGATGCGCTCGACGTCCAGCGGGAGGACGACGGATTCGGGCTTGGCGTTCATGGCTGGCTCCGTACTTCGTTAGTCGGCGGACGGCCCGGTCGGCAGGTGCGCGACCAGCAGGTCGCCCAGGTGCTCGCGCAAGGCCTCGTTCGGCAGCGATTCCAGCGCCGCGCGGCAGAACGCCAGGGTCAGCAGGCTGCGCGCCTGGGCGAGCGGAATGCCGCGTGAGCGCAGGTAGAACAGCGAGCGTTCGTCCAGTTGGCCGATGGTGGCGCCGTGCGCGGCCTTGACCTCGTCGGCGTAGATCTCGAGCTCGGGCTTGGTGTCGATTTCCGCGGAGGCGGAGAGCAGGAGGTTCTTGTTGCTGAGCGACGCATCGCTGCCGTCGGCACCCTCGGCGACCACGATCGCCCCACGGAACACGCCGCGCGAGCGACCGTTGGCGATGCCGCGCCAGAGCGCGTCGGACGTGGTGTCCCGCGCCTCGTGACGCACTTCCAGCTGGGTATCCGTATGCTGCCGGCCGTCCAGCGCGAACACGCCACGCGATTCGAACCGCGCGCGATCGCCGACCAGTTCGGCCGTCAGTTCGTGGCGAACCAGCGCGCCGCCGACTTCCAGCGCATGCACGGTGGCCGAGGCGTTCGCCTCCAGCCTCACATGGCCACGGCGGAACAACGTGGTGGAGGCCGACGCGTGCTGCAGCAGCACCAGGCCAAGGTGACCGCCGGCGTGCACGACGTGATCGGCGACCACCGTGCCCAGCTGCACGCCGTCACCGACCGACACGTAATGCTCGACCAGATCGACCTGGGCGCCCTCGCCCACCTCGACCCGCATGCGGACATGCCAGGCCGTATCGGGCTGCGCGCCGCTGGACACGTGCACGACGTGCACGGGCGACGCCACCCGGGTACCCGCCGCGACGCGAAGCACCACCCCGTCGGTCGCCAGCGCCGCGTTCAATTGAACGAGTGCGTCGTCGGCATCGTGGCGGAGGCGCCCCGCCAGCGCGAAGCGCAACGGCTCGGCTTCGGTCGCCAGCGCCGCGCCCAGGGGCATCAGCGAGACGCCCTCGAGCGCACTCGTGGCGGACAGGTCGTCGCGATAAACGCCGTCGACGAAGACGAGACGAGGCCCGTCTACGCCCGGCAACGCGAACAAGGCCGGGTCGAGCGCGACGTTCGTCGCGGTGTCGGCGTCGGACAGGCCAAAGGCACGCTGTGACAGCGCGCGCAGTGATGTGTACTTCCACGACTCGCTGCGTGCGCCGGGAAGGCCGTGCGCGGCGAACCGCTGCAGGTGGTCGCGGCGTGCGGCATCCAGCCAGGCGATACCCGTGGCGGGCAAACCGGCCGCGGCATCCAGTGCCGCCCGCACGAACGGGGACGGCGCACTGGTCATGCCGGCGCCCCGGCGAGATCGACCTTGCGCAACTCCGGATGCGTCTCGGCAAGCCACGCATAACCCTGTTCTTCCAGCTTCAGCGCCAGGTTCTTGTCGCCACTCTCCACGATGCGGCCACCGGCCAGCACATGGACGAAATCCGGCTCGATATAGTCGAGCAGGCGCTGGTAGTGCGTCACGACCACGAACGAGCGATCCGGCGAGCGCAGCGCGTTGACGCCACCGGCTACCTGCTTCAGTGCGTCGATGTCCAGGCCCGAGTCGGTCTCGTCCAGGATGGCCAGCTTCGGTTCGAGCACGGCCATCTGGAAGATCTCGTTGCGCTTCTTCTCGCCGCCGGAGAAGCCTTCGTTGACCGCGCGATGCAGCAGTTCGTCGGAGATCTGCATCACCTTCAGCTTCTCGCGGACCAGCTTGAGGAAACGCATGGAATCCAACTCGTCCTCGCCGCGGAAACGGCGTTGCGCGTTGAGGGCCGCGCGCAGGAAGTAGGTATTGTTCACACCGGGAATCTCGACCGGGTACTGGAACGCCAGGAACACGCCGGTGGCAGCGCGCTCCTCGGGCTCCAGCGCCAGCAGGTCGACGCCGTTGAACAGCACGGAGCCGGCGGTGACCTCGTAGCCCTCGCGCCCCGCCAGCACGTTGCCGAGCGTGGACTTGCCGGCACCGTTAGGGCCCATGATGGCGTGCACTTCGCCGGGCTTCACCTCGAGCGAAAGGCCTTTGAGGATCTCCTTGCCTTCGACACGGGCATGGAGGTTGTCGATCGTGAGCATGTGCATGACGTGGCTGTCCATCAGGGCGTGAGGTGCGAGAGCGCATCGAGGGCGTCGTCGCGGCGTTCCCAGGGCACGAACAGGTGATCGTGCAGGAACGCGGATACGGGATTGCAGGGAATGCCGCGCTTCGCGAGCGCAGCGGAAACGGCGGCCATCATGCCTACCGCAGTGAGGCTGGATTGCACGCGCAGGGTGATGCGCGCCCAGAGCATGCGCTCGCCGGCGGCGTCCGCGCTGGGATCCACATCGACGATCAGCGTGGTGCCTTCCGCCTCACGGAACATCATCAGCGCATCGGCCATGCGCTCGCGCGCCTTCTCGTGGGAGACGTGCAGGAAACGCTTCGGCACGGGGTCCATGGCAGGCTCCAGCGCCGCGAGAAGCGCGCGCAGGTCGGTCAGGCCCGGGGCGGAACCGGCGATACCCATCGTCAGCCCACCGCGCCTTCGAGGGAGACCTCGAGCAGCTTTTTTGCCTCGACCGCGAACTCCATCGGCAGCTCGCGGAACACCTGCTTGCAGAAACCGTCGACGATCATCGACACGGCGTCTTCCTCGCCGATACCGCGAGAGAGGCAGTAGAACAGCTGGTCGTCCGAAATCTTGGACGTGGTGGCCTCGTGCTCGACGATGGCCGAGGGGTTCTTCACTTCCATATACGGGAAGGTGTGCGCGCCGCACTTCTTGCCGATCAGCAGCGAGTCGCACTGCGTGTAGTTGCGCGCGCCCTCGGCACCCTTCTCGATCTTCACCAGGCCGCGGTAGCTGTTGGAACTGCGGCCGGCACTGATGCCCTTGGCGACGATCTTCGACTTGGTGCCCTTGCCGATATGGATCATCTTGGTGCCCGTATCGGCCTGCTGGCGATGGTGCGTCAGCGCCACCGAGTAGAACTCGCCGACGGAGCGATCGCCACGCAGCACGCAGCTGGGATACTTCCAGGTGATCGCCGAACCGGTCTCGACCTGGGTCCAGGAGATCTTGGAATCCGCACCGCGACAATCGCCGCGCTTGGTCACGAAGTTGTAGATGCCGCCTACGCCGTTCTCGTCGCCGGGGTACCAGTTCTGCACGGTGGAATACTTGATCTGCGCGCGCTCGAGCGCCACCAGTTCCACCACGGCCGCGTGCAGCTGGTTCTCGTCGCGCATGGGCGCGGTGCAGCCTTCGAGGTAGGACACATAGGCGTCGTCCTCGACGACGATCAGTGTGCGCTCGAACTGCCCGGTGTTGATCGCGTTGATTCGGAAGTAGGTCGACAGTTCCATCGGGCAGCGCACGCCCCGCGGAATGAACACGAAGCTGCCGTCCGAAAACACGGCGGAATTGAGCGCCGCGAAGTAGTTGTCGCCCGTGGGCACCACGCTGCCCAGGTACTGGCGAACCAGATCGCCGTGCTCGCGGATGGCTTCGGACATGGAGCAGAAGATGACGCCTGCCTCGGCCAGTTCCTTGCGGAACGTCGTGCCGACGGACACCGAGTCGAACACCGCGTCCACCGCCACACCGGCCAGCCGGGCGCGCTCGTGCAGCGGTACGCCCAGTTTCTCGTAGGTTTCCAGCAGCTTCGGGTCCACCTCGTCGAGCGACTTCGGGCCGGCCTTGGGCGCCGAGTAGTAGCTGACCGACTGGTAGTCGATCGGTGCGATGTCCAGCTTGGCCCAGTCCGGCGCGGGCATGGTCAGCCAGTGGCGATAGGCTTCCAGGCGCCATTGGGTCATCCACTCCGGCTCGCCCTTGATGGCGGACAGCTGGCGGACGATGTCCTCGCTGAGGCCGGGCGGAAGGCTGTCCGATTCGATATCGGTGACGAAACCCGCCTCGTAGCGGCGGTTGAGCGCTTCCACCACTTCAGCGTTGTCGTGCACCGGCGCTGCCACGTCGCGTGTCATGTTCTCACTCTCATTCATGCGTTTGCCTGCGCAACCGTGGTCGCGTCCTTTGCCGACGCCGCGGGGCGATCGGCCAGCATCTGTGCGAGGGTCATGGCGCGAAGCACGCTGCCGATGGCCCCGGATACCGAGCGCCAGCTTTCGCTGACCCCGCATTGCGACTGGCGCTCGCACTGACCCTGCGCCACGCTGCATTCGGTCATGCCGATGGCGCCCTCGATGGCCTCGACGATGTCGGCCAGGCTGATGGCCTCGGCCGGACGCGCCAGCCGGTAGCCCCCATTGACGCCGCGGAACGACTCCACCAGGCCGGCATGGCCCAGCAGTTTCAGCACCTTCGACACCGTGGGCAATTCCAGGCGCGCTTCCTCGGCGATCTGGGCGGTTCTCAGAACGTCGGCGGGGTGGACGGCGATGCAGGTCATCACCACCGTCGCATAGTCGGTCAATCGGCTGACACGAAGCATGGGGAAAGGGACACAGTCAATACCGGACCAAAATGGTACTGTATTGAGCCTTCTTGTGCAATGCGAGAGGGTCGCCAGCCCCCAGCGACAGGTGCCGGCGGCGAGATACCGCAACGCCGGTCCCGTCCGCCTCCATCCGCGCCGACGACTCACGAAAGCACCATATACGGGCTTTCATTGCACCTTATAGGTGCGATACATCATGAATCTCGTTTAGCGCCCCTCCGGACGCTTTGGGCGCCAACGCTTTCGCCCCTTGCGCCACATGGCATGCATCGTGCACCCAGCTTCCTCAGACAAACCACGGGAAGCCGCGACGCATGAAGTGGATCAACGCGATCATCAAGCCGTTCACGCTGGACGACGTACGCGAGGCGCTTGCCGAGGTCGGCGTCCAGGGCATGACCGTCACCGAGGTGAAAGGCTTCGGCCGCCAGCACGGGCATACGGAGCTCTACCGTGGCGCCGAGTACGTGGTGGACTTCCTACCCAAGCTGAAGATCGAGATCGCCGTGACCGACGAGCAGCTCGAGCGGGCCGTCGAGGCGATCACCACCGCGGCCCGCACCGGCAAGATCGGCGACGGCAAGATCTTCGTCATCGACCTTGAGCAGGCCATCCGTATCCGCACGCAGGAGGTCGACGGCGATGCACTCTAAACCCACCCGCACGCTGGTCGCGACCCTGGCCGCCACCCTCGCCCCGGGACTCGCTTTCGCCCAGGCTACCGCCGCGCCCGCCCGACTGGATTCCGGCGATACGGCGTGGATGCTCACCGCCACGATGCTGGTGCTGTTGATGACCATACCGGGCCTGGCGCTGTTCTACGGCGGCATGGTGCGCGCCAAGAACCTCCTGTCCGTCCTCATGCAGTGCTTCGCCATCACGGCGGTGGTCACGGTGCTGTGGGTGGTCTATGGCTACTCCGTCGCCTTCGACAACACGGGCATGGTGGCGGGCACCACCAACCTGCACTCGTTCGTCGGCGGGCTGGGCCGCGCCATGCTGGCGGGACTCAAGCCGGACAGTCTCTACCTCACGATCCCGGAAGGCGTGTTCGTGATGTTCCAGATGACCTTCGCGATCATCACACCTGCGCTCATCATCGGCGCCATCGCGGAGCGCATGAAGTTCTCCGCGCTGCTCGTGTTCACCGGGCTCTGGTTCACCTTTGTCTACCTGCCTGTCGCACACATGGTCTGGGGCGGACCGGGCTCGTTCCTCGGCGACCTGGGCGTGCTCGACTTCGCCGGCGGCACGGTGGTCCACATCAACGCGGGTATCGCCGGCCTGGTCGGCTGCCTGGTGATCGGCAAACGTCGCGGTTACCCCACGACACCCATGCCGCCGCACAACCTCGGCTATACGCTGGTGGGCGCGAGCATGCTGTGGCTGGGCTGGTTCGGATTCAACGCCGGCTCGGCCGTCGCGGCCAACGGCAGCGCCGGCATGGCCATGCTGGTCACGCAGATCGCCACCGCGGCGGCGGCCATCGGCTGGACGGCGATCGAGTGGCTGACCCATCGCCGGCCGAGCGTCCTCGGCATCGCCTCCGGCGCCGTGGCCGGCCTGGTCGCGATCACGCCGGCCGCCGGCACATGCGGCCCGGGCGGCGCATTGGTACTCGGCCTGGTGGCAGGCGTGGTCTGCTTCTTCTGCGCGACGAAGCTGAGGCGTCGCTTCGGTTACGACGACTCACTGGACGTCTTCGGCGTGCACGCGGTAGCCGGCATCATCGGCGCCCTGCTGACCGGCCCGCTGGCATCTCCCACGCTCGGTGGCTTCGGCACCGTCACCGATCTGCTCGGCCAGTTGTGGATCCAGGGCAAGGGCGTCGGCTTCACGGTCGTCTACAGCGCCGTACTGAGCTACGCCATCTTCAAGGGCATCGACGTGACGATGGGGCTGCGTGTCGACGAGGAACAGGAGCAGGTCGGCCTGGATATCGCGTTGCACGAGGAACGCGGCTACAACCTGTCCTGACCCGCTTGCTGCCATCCGATAAAGAAAACGGGGCCCCATGGCCCCGTTTTCTTTACGACGCTGTGCCGCGCCTACGCGATCAGCGATTCACCCAATGGCACTGCTTCGTGGTGTGGTAGTGCCCGTGATGGTCACGAGCGCGCACCTGCTTGCACACCTGGTGACGATGATGGACAGGATGGTGCGGCGGGCGGTGATCCTGGGCGTTGGCGGCCAGTGGCGCCACGAGGGCGGCGCCAAGAACGAGCAGGCCGAGGACGCGCGAGCGCGAACGGACGGAGCGGTCGGCGGTGGGGGATGTCATGCTGATCTCTCCTGAGGGTGGCCTCAACTTCGCGGTTGCGCGGCGCATAGTCAATACGAAAAAAACGGCTCGCGCGGCCTCGATTCAGCAAGGTGCACCCGGGGCGAAGGAACGTAATTTCTCTCGCCCCCTTGGCCGAGCTTCTGCCACCGTGTCACGTTCCACCCCGTCCCGACGCGAATGGAGCTTCCGTCATGCACTACCTCGACAACCTGATCCTCAATACCGACAGCTACAAGGCCAGCCACTGGCTGCAGTACCCCCCAGGCACCGACGCGACTTTTTTCTACGTGGAGTCGCGCGGCGGCAGTTACGACCGCACGGTCTTCTTCGGCCTGCAGGCGATCCTCAAGGGGAACCTGGAAAAGCCGGTCACCCATGCCGACGTGAACGAAGCGCGCGACTTCTACGCCGCCCACGGCGAACCGTTCAACGAGACGGGCTGGCGTTACATCGTCGACGCACACGCCGGACGGCTGCCGCTGCGCGTGCGTGCCGTGGCCGAGGGCAGCGTGGTGCCGACCCATCAGGTTCTGGTCACGATCGAATCGACCGACCCGCAGGCGTTCTGGCTGCCGAGCTATATGGAAACGTTGCTGCTGAGGCTGTGGTACCCGGTGACGGTCGCCACGATCAGCTGGCAGGTCAAGCAGGTGATCCGCGGTTTCCTCGAGACGACCAGCGACGACGTGGACGCGCAGCTGCCGTTCAAGCTGCACGACTTCGGCGCCCGCGGCGTGTCCAGCAGCGAGTCCGCGGCTATCGGCGGCATGGCGCACCTGGTCAATTTCCGCGGGACCGACACCGTGCAGGGCGTACTGGCGGCGAAGCATTTCTACGCCGAACCGATGGCCGGCTTTTCGATACCCGCCGCCGAGCACAGCACGATCACCAGCTGGGGGCGCGAGCACGAGGTCGATGCCTACCGCAACATGCTGGCCCGGTTCGCCCGGCCGGGCAGCCTGGTCGCCGTCGTCTCGGATAGCTACGACATTTACCGCGCAATCCGCGAGCACTGGGGCACGACGCTGCGCGAGGACGTGATCCGCTCGGGCGCGACGCTGGTCATCCGCCCCGACTCGGGCGAGCCGGTCGAGGTGGTGCACCGCTGCCTCGACCTGCTCGACGAGGCCTTCGGCAGCACGCGCAACGGCAAAGGTTACAAGGTGCTCAACCACGTGCGGCTGATGCAGGGCGACGGGGTCAATCCGCAGAGTATCCAGGCGATCCTGTCCGACATCACCCAGGCCGGCTACGCCGCCGACAACATCGCCTTCGGCATGGGCGGCGCCTTGCTGCAGCGACTGGACCGCGACACGCAGAAGTTCGCGCTGAAGTGCTCGGCGGCACGCATCGACGGCCGCTGGGTGGACGTCTACAAGCAACCGGTGACCGATGCCGGCAAGACATCGCAGCGCGGTCGCCTTACGCTCATCCGCCATGGTGAATACGGCACCTACAAGACGGTCGCCGTGCCCGCGGAGGTGACGCGCATCGACGACATGGCGCTGGACGCCGGCTGGGCGCACGCCATGCGCACGGTGTGGGAAGACGGCCGGCTGGTCGACGAGCAGACCTTCGCCGAGATCCGCGCGCGCAGCGAACGGGCCTGAGCGACGACGATCAGTATCCTCAAGGAACGCGACACACGATACGCGGGCGCCGGCTGACCGGCGCCCGCTGTTCAGAGCCGCCCGTCGACACTCTCCTGCGGCAGTACCGACTTCACGTCGTAGACGACCGCGCCCGGCTTGCCGAAGGCGCGAATCTTCCCGGGACCGAACGCACGGAATTCATCGTGCGCGACGGCGACGATGATCGCGTCGTAGACGCCGTCCTCGATCGCGCCGATGGTACGTACATCGTATTCGCGCAAGCATTCCTCGTCGTCCACCCAGGGATCGTAGACGTCGACGCGCGCCATCGACTGCTTCAGCTCGCGCACGATATCGATCACGCGCGTGTTGCGCAGGTCGGGGCAGTTCTCCTTGAAGGCGAAGCCCAGCACCAGCACGCGCGCGTCGACGATGTGCAGGCGGCGTTCGCTCATCAGCCGGATCACCCGGTCGGCCACGTACGTACCCATGCGGCTGTTGATGCGCCGGGCGGCCAGGATCAGCTCCGGGTGGTAGCCGGTCACTTCGGCCTTGTGCGTGAGGTAGTACGGATCCACGCCGATGCAATGACCGCCGACCAGGCCGGGACGGAACGGCAGGAAGTTCCACTTCGTGCCGGCGGCGTCGAGCACCTCGCCCGTGTCGATGCCCAGTCGGTTGAAGATCAGTGCCAGCTCGTTGACCAGCGCGATGTTGACGTCGCGCTGCACGTTCTCGATCACCTTGGCGGCCTCGGCGATGCGCACCGACGAGGTCTTGTGCGTGCCGGCACGGATGATGGTGCGGTAAAGCGCGTCGACGCGGTCGGCCGCCTCCGGCGTGGAGCCGGAAGTGAGCTTGCGGATGTCCACGACGCGGCGCGTGTGGTCGCCTGGATTGATCCGTTCCGGACTGTAGCCGCAATGGAAATCCACGTTGAACACGAGGCCGGAGCCGGCTTCGAGGAGCGGCACGCAGATCTCTTCGGTGGTGCCCGGATACACCGTGGACTCGAAGATCACCAGGTCGCCCTGCGACAACAGGCCACCCAGCATGCGACACGCCTTCTCCAGCGGCGCCAGGTCCGGTCGCTGCGCCTCGTCGATCGGCGTGGGCACGGTCACGATATAGACGTTACGGTCGGCCAGGTCGGCTACCTCGCCGGTGTAACGCAACTGCGCGGCGGCGGTCAGCGCATCGCCGGTCACTTCCCGCGTGTGATCGTGGCCCGCGCGCAATTCGGCGAGCCGGGTGGGGGCGATGTCGAAGCCGAGAGTGTCGAAATGGCGGCCGAACTCCACCGCCAGCGGCAGTCCGACGTAGCCGAGGCCGATAATGCCGATCCGCGGTTCAGGGATGAGAGCCATGGTGCGCCCGGGTTTCCAAAGAACCGAAGCGTACACGGCGGAGCGGCGGCTTAATACCACTTGCCGGACAACCCGTCGCGCCATGACACGCCCGCGCAAAGCCTCTAAGCTCGTTGCACGACCGCCTGCACAGATCTTCCATGACCGCTACCGACGACCGTTCCGTCGCCCGTCTCGCATGGGCGCGCCATGCCACCGGGCAAGCCACGCTCACCCTGGAGCCTGCGTCCGCCGATGCCAGCTTCCGCAGCTACTGGCGCGGCCATGTCGATGGCCAGCCCGTGATCGTCATGGATTCCCCACCCGCCCTGGAAGACCCGGCGCCGTGGGTGGCCATCGGCCAACGCCTCGCCGCCGCGGGGCTGCACGTGCCGACGGTGATGGTGGCCGACCTGGCGCAGGGCTTCCTGCTGATCGAGGACCTGGGCACACGCACTTACCTGCCGGAGCTGTCCGACACCACGGTAGATGCCCTCTACGGCGACGCGCTGGATGCCCTGCTGCGCATGCAGTCGCGCGTGGATACCTCCGGCCTGCCCGCCTTCGATCACGCCTGGCAGACCATGGAAATGGAGATCATGCCGACCTGGCTGCTGGAACGGCACCTGGGCGTGACCCTGGACTGCGCCGACTGGGAGATCGTGGAGCAGGCGTTCACCGTGATCCTTCGTACGCTCGCCGAGCAGCCGCGTGCCTTCATGCACCGCGATTACCACAGCCGCAACCTGCTGGTCACGGTGGACCGTTCGCCGGGCATCATCGATTTCCAGGGCGCGATGTCCGGACCGATCACCTACGACCTGGCCTCGTTGCTGCGCGATGCGTACATCGTCTGGGACAACGAGCGGGTGGAGGGCTGGGTAGAGGCGTATCGCCTTCGGCTGCTGGATGCGCGCCTGCTCGATGAAACCGTGGATACCGATCGCTTCCGCCGCTGGTTCGACCTGGCCGGCCTGCAACGGCATATCAAGATCCTGGGGCTGTTCTGCCGCCTTTGCTACCGCGACGGCAAGCCCGGTTACCTGCACGACCTGCCCCGCGTATGGCGCTACGTGCTGGAGACGGCACGGCGCCATGCGGACATGGCACCCCTGGCCGACCTGATCGAGGCACGCATCGACGCCCGCGACCTGACACGGGCACGCCAGCCGTGAGGCACGCGCTGATCCTTGCCGCCGGCCGCGGCGAACGCATGCGCCCGCTGACCGACCGCACACCCAAGCCTCTGCTGGATGTCCACGGCAAGCCGCTGATCGTGCACCACCTGGAGAAGCTGGCCGCCGCCGACGTACGCTACGTCGTCATCAACACGTCGCACCTGGCGGATCGGTTCCCCGAAACGCTGGGCGACGGTTCACGCTGGGGCGTGCGTATCCGCTATTCCTACGAGGGGCCGACTCCGCTCGAAACCGGCGGCGGCATGCTCAAGGCGCTGCCGCTGCTGGGGCCGGAGCCGTTCATCGTGGTCAGTGCGGATATCTGGAGCGATATCGACTACGCCACCCTGCCCCGCGAACCGCAAGGACTGGCGCATCTGGTGATGGTGCCCAACCCCGGCTTCCATCCGGCGGGCGATTTCGCCCTGGCGGACGGGATGCTACACGACGACGGCCATGCACCGGCGGGCGCCGAACGCCTCACCTTCGGCAATGTGGGTGTGTACCGGCGCGAGCTCGTGGCCGGCGAAAGGCCGGGCGCTTTCAAGCTGCTACCGATGTACCAGCGGGCCATGGCGCAGGGGCGCCTGCACGGCGAGAAGTTCGAAGGCTTCTGGCGCAACGTGGGCACGCCCGCGCAACTGGATGAACTTCGCGCAGCGCGATAGACGCGGGCGTCGCTTACTGCACGGTCACCGTGCTCAGTTCACGCAGACGCTCGTGTCCCATGGCGAAGGCCTGGTTGAACGCGCTGGTGATGTCGTTGAAATCGTGCGTACCGGTATTGGCTTCGATCTCTTCGCCGACGTGATCCAGTATCCGGTAACTTGCGCGATACACCTGCTCGCCATCGACACCGCTGTGCTTTACCGCCTTGGCGACCACTCTGAACTTGTTCTGGTTTTCCATTGCCACTCCTCCCCCTGGTGCATGACCGATACTGACCGGGGAAGATGACCGTTGCAAGTGACTTCGGCGACGCCACGATGGCGCCGTGTCAACTGCGCGGGGAACCTTCCACGGCAACGTTCGTGGTGTTGCCGGCAACGGCGGCGGGCGCTTGCGAGGCCGGGACGATGCCCACGTCGTGCGTCACATGCTGGGCCTCGGCCGGATGCAGCGCCGGTACCTGTGGCAGCGCCTCCGGTTCGGTGGTGGCAACATCCGACGACAGCGCGGCCTTGGCGGCCTCGTGGGTCATCACCACGATGCTGATGCGGCGATTGATCGGCGCGGAGGGATCGTTCTTGTCGAACGGCACGGACGCTGCCAGGCCCACCACGCGCGCCACCTTGTCCGGCTGCATGCCACCCTCGGTTAGCGTGCGGCGCGCGGCGTTGGCGCGATCCGCGGACAGCTCCCAATTGCCGTACGCACTGTCGGCGCGGATATAGGGCGCGTTGTCGGTGTGGCCGGAAATGCTGATCTGGTTCGGCACCTGGTTCACGAAGCCGGCCAGTTCGTGCAGGATCTGCACGGTGTAGGACTTGAGCGCGCCACTGCCCGTGTCGAACATCGGGCGGTTTTGCTTGTCGACGATCTGGATGCGCAGGCCTTCGGAAGTGATGTCCAGCAGCAACTGATCCTTGTAGGGCGCCATGGCCTGGCTCTTGGCGATGGCCTCCTGCAGGTCCTTCATCAGCTGCTCGAGCCGGCGCTTTTCCTGCGCCTTGGCCAGTTTGTCCTGTTCCGCCGCCGCCGGCGACGGCTTGGCGAAGGCCTGTTGATCGCCCGGACCCTTGGGCAGGTCCATCGCGCCGCCCAGCTTGATCATGCTGGTGCTGGCGCCACCCGGGCCCATCTTGCCCGACGGCGCCATGGTCGACTGGCCTGGGGTGAGGCTGGGGTTCTTGAAGTACTCGGAGACGGCGGCGCGCTGCTGCTTCGTGCCCGCGCCCACCAGCCACATCACGAGGAAGAAGGCCATCATCGCGGTCACGAAGTCCGCATACGCGACTTTCCACGCGCCGCCATGGTGGCCGTGGCCGGCCGCCTTTTTCTTGCGGACGATGATGACCTGCTTCAACTCGCTCATCGACGGTTACCGCGCAGCCTTCAGGTGGGCTTCGAGATCCTGGAAGCTGGGACGCGTGCCGGACTGCAGGGACTTGCGCGCGAACTCCACCGACACCATGGGGTTGTAGCCGCGCAGGTTGGCCAGCAGCGCCACCTTGACGCACTCGAAAGCCTTGCCGTCTGTGCTCACACGCGCTTCCATCGCGGCAGCCAGCGGACCGATGAAGCCGTAGCAGAGCAGGATGCCGAGGAAGGTGCCCACCAGCGCCCCGGCAATGTGCTCGCCGATGACCGCGGCTTCGCCGTCGATGGATTTCATCGTGATGACGATACCCAGCACGGCGGCGACGATGCCGAAACCCGGCAGGGCATCGGCCATCTTCTGTACGGCGTGCGCCGGCGCGGCGGCTTCGTGGTGATGGGTTTCCAGCTCGACGTCGAGCAGTTGCTCGAGTTCGTGCGGGTCCATGCTGCCGCCGACGATGAGGCGCAGGCAGTCGGTGATGAAGTCGATCAGGTGGTGCTCGGCGACCAGGCGCGGATAGGCCGAGAACAGCGAGCTGTTCGCCGGGTCCTCGATGTGCGACTCCATGCCGAGCTGCCCCTCCTTGCGCATCTTGATGAAGATGTCGTAGAGCAGCGACAGCAGGTCGACGTAATCCTGCTTGCGGTATTTCGGACCCTTGAGCAACGCCATGGCGTCACTCGCCGATGCCTTGACGATGTCCAGCGAATTGGCACTGATGAACGCCCCGATGGCGCCACCGAAGATGATGAGCAACTCGTAAGGCTGCCAGAGGGCACCGATGGACCCGTGTGAAAGAACGTAGCCGCCCAGTACGGAGACGAGGACGACAATGGACCCGATGATGACCAGCATGACTTGCTTCCTCCTAACCCTTCGCTTATCGGCAGATCGGGCCGCGAGTTGAGCCGCTTCGTCAGCGCCCGGTCAGGATGTCACTCGCCGGATTCCAGCGGACCGGGGTAATGCGGGAAGACCAGGCGGATACGGGTACCGACACCGGCATCGCTTTCGATCTCCACACCGCCACTCGCCTGCGCCACAGTGCCGTAGACCTGGGCCAGGCCGAGGCCCGAGCCGCCGGCCTTGGTGGTGAAATACGGCTCGAACAGGCGCTGGCGCACCTCTTCGGACATACCGCCGCCGGTATCGGCCACGCTCACGAACACCTGGCGCAGGGTGGCGCGCTCGCCGACAGCGGCGGCGAAACGTGTGTCGCCCATGCGCTCGCCCACCTCGATCACGATGGTGCCGTGACCGTTCATGGCGTCACGGGCGTTCAGGCAAACATTCATCAGCGCCTGCTCCAGACCCTGGCGATCGAGCCATACCGGCAGGGGGCCCGGAGGGCACACCACGTCCACACCGACGCCGCCGCCCATACCGTGACGGGCGAAGTCCGCAAAGCCCTTGACCAGGCTGCCTACATCCACGGGTTCCGGCCGCAAGGGCTGGTTCCGCGCAAACGCCAGCAGCCGCCGGGTCAGCGCCGTGGCATGCCGGGCGCCCTCCGTCGCGTAGGCCAGCATGCGGCGATGACGGGGGTTCAGCTCGGCGGCGTCTTCCTCCAGACCCGACAAGCTCACGATCACGGTTTGCAGCATGTTGTTGAAGTCGTGCGCGATGCCGCTGACCAGTTGGCCGATGGCCTGCTGTTTCTGGGCCTGCAGCGCGCTGGCCTCGGCCAGGTCGCGGCCGTGATGAGCCATGGCCAGCTGCTCGGCGACCCCGGCGAGGCGATTCTCCGCATCCCGGCGCGCGCCATGCTCGGACTCGAAGCGTTCCATCAGGGTGCCGTACCGGGTGGATGCGCTGGCCGAGCGAGCCACGGTCTCGTTGAGGCGCTCCTGCAACAGCTCGTTGATCGCCTCGATGGCGGCCTGCACCTCGACCCGCTCGGTGACATCCCGGCTGATGACGATGAAATGGTCGATCCGGTCGTGGGCGATCACGGGCGCGATCATCACCTCCCACCAACGGGCGCTGCCGGCGTTGGACGGGCGCGCCGCCACGAAGTCAACGCGTTCGCCGCTGGCGGCGCGGTCGAGCACCCCCGCCACCATGCTGCGCGCTTCCTCGGGCCACAGATCGACCCAGTGCATGCCCAGGAGGCGCTCCGGGTCGTCCGCTACCAGGCTGTGGGCGCCCTGCCCCGCGACGAAACGGATGACGCCCTCGCTGTCGAGCTCCTTCATGCAATCGGCGGATGCATCGACGAATTGCCTGTACAGCCCATCCACGCTACTCATGACCCGTCCGTAACCCCTCGCGATCCAGGCGGCCAGTATGACCTGCGCGGCCGTCCTGCGGTGTGCTGCGTAACGACTTTCGACACGCCGATGTACCCGGCTCGTGCAAGCGACTCAGTCTTCCGACTCGGCCGCCGGTTCATCGTCGAAACCCGTTTCGCCTTCGGCAAAGGCCGGCGCGCCGTCGTCGTCCACGCCCAGCACCAGGCCCAGCGCCTTGTCGGCAGCCTCGGCGGCACGCGCTTCGTCGCGGAAGCTTCGGTTTTCATAGACGGCAAAGAACGAGGGAAAACTGCCGTTGGCTGGATAGGACGCGATAAGCGCCGTGTACCGCGAGCCTTCCCGCGTCGCGCTGCTCTTCAGGGTGAAGCCGGGAAATTCACGTTGTGCCATGGATCGAAAACCTCGAGAAAGAGCGGAAAGTCCAGCGCGGCCGAAGGGTTGCCCGATATCCTTCACAACTGTCATCGGAAATCAAGGAACCCGTTCAGAAAAAGCCGCTTGCTTCGCAGGATTTTGTAGAGTATTTCGTACATCAAGCGCCCTCACAAAGACTTCACGACGGGCGTGATTCAGCGAAACAGGGGCAAGACAGCTATGAACGTTATCACCACCACGTTGCCGTCGCGGCGGCTGGCGTGGGCCGTTGCCGCCGTACTGGCCGTGGCTGGCATCGCCGGCCTGGCCCTCGCGCCCAGGGTCGCCATGGCGATCCCGCGCACGGCGATCCAGATGGTCTACGCCTGGCTCTGCGCATCGCTTGTGGGCTCTGCCTATGTCGTCGTTACGCTCGCGAACGATGCCGAAGGCGCCACCGAGGACAGGGATGACTTCTGATCTCAGGGATGGGGTGATGCGTCAAAAATAAACCCGGCCTCGGCCGGGTTTATTCTTTTACGGCAACCGGCTGGCCTTACGGGCGGCGAGCCAGTTCCGGGTCTTCCTTGGTCACAGGCATCAGATCCTGCTTGGACACACCCAGCCACAGGAGGATCGGGCTGGCGACGAAGATGGACGACAAAGTACCCACCAGGATGCCGATCAGCATGGTGATCGCAAACCCGTGCACCACCGGGCCGCCGATGAAGAACAGGGCCGCCATGGTGATGCCGGTAAACAGCGAGGTGATGATCGTTCTCGACAGCGTGCTGTTGATCGACCGGTTGAGCACTTCTTCCGGTGTGGCATTGCGGCTGGAACGGAACAGCTCGCGGACACGATCGAACACCACCACCTTGTCGTTGATCGAGTAGCCGACCACGGCCAGGACGGAGGCCAGCACCGTCAGGTCGAACTCACGCTGGGTGAGCGCGAAGATGCCAAGGGTGACCAGCACGTCGTGCACTTCCGTAGCCAGCGCCGCAATGGCGAAACGCTTCTCGAAGCGGATCCACAGGTAACCCATGATGCCGATGATGACGAAGGCCACGGCGACGATACCGTCGCTGCGCAGCTCCTCACCGACCTGCGGGCCGACGAAGGATTTGCTCTTCATCGTGACGTCGGGACGCGTGGTCTTCAGCACGGCGATGATGTCGCTGGAAACCCTCGTTGCGGCCTCTTCGCCCGCGAGCGTGGCCGATCCCTTGTCGTCCTTGGGCAGCAGACGCACGTTGAACTCACGTGTACCGCCGACCGATTGCACCAGCGGGTTCTCGATGCCAGCCTTTTCCAGGGTGTTGCGCACCTCGTTGACTTCGATCGGCTGCGCGTAGTCGACCACGACGGAGACACCGCCCAGGAAGTCCTGGCCGTAGTTGAAGCCCTTGGTCAGGATCAGGCCGATCGAACCGAGCATGAGCAGCACGGCCAGGCCGATGCTGTACTTGCGCAGGCCGAGGAAGTTGAAGTTCGAGTTGTGGTTGAAGATTTCCATGGCGTCCTCCCGTCAGACCGACAGGGTCTTGAGCTTGCGGCCGCCGTGGATCAGCGCCGTGATGGCATGGGTTACCGTTACCGACGTGAACATCGAGGTCAGGATACCGATGAAGAGGGTGACACCGAAGCCCTTGATCGGACCCGAGCCCATGGTCATCAGACCGAGCGCGGCGAGCAGGTGGGTGACGTTGGCGTCGAGGATGGTCGCCCAGGCCTTGTCGTAACCGGTGCGGATGGCCGCCAGCGGCGACGAGCCGTTGCGCAATTCCTCGCGGATGCGTTCGCAGATCAGCACGTTGGCGTCGATCGCCATGCCCAGGGTGAGCACGATACCGGCGATGCCGGGCATGGTCAGGGTCACGTGGATCAGCGACATGACCGCGATGAGCAGCACGAGGTTGAAGAACAGCGCGATGTCGGCGACCAGGCCGAACAGCTTGTAGTAGATGGCCGCGGCGATCAGCACCAAGCCGAGGCCGAGCATCACCGCCTTGAAGCCCTTGTCGATGTTGTCCTTGCCCAGGCTGGGGCCGATCACGCTTTCGCCCACGATATCCACCGGGGCTGCCAGCGAGCCGCCGCGCAGCAGCAGCGCGAGGTCGGAGGCCTCGGCGTCGCTGGGCAGGCCGTTGGTCGAGAACTGCTTGCCGAACGGCGAGCTGATGTTGGCGTAGTTGATGACTTCCTCGGTGGTCTTGGGCGTCTTGATCTCCTTGCCGTCAACCATCTTGATGTCGTTGGTACGCGTGATGTAGAGCACGGCCATCGGCTTGCCGACATTGCCGTTGGTGAAATCCTGCATCTTGCGGGCGGCCGCGCTGTTCAGCGTAACGCTGACATTGGGCGTGCCGTTCTGCTGGTCGCGGCCGGACACGGCCGAGGTCAGCTGGTCGCCCGTGGCGATCACCGTCTTGCTGAGCAGGTAGGGGCGGCGGTCGCGACCGTAATACAGCTTGGCATCCGGCGGCACGCTGCCGCTGCGCGCGGCATCCATGGCCTGCTGCGGCGTATACAGGCCGGCACGGTATTCCAGGGTAGCCGTGGCACCGATCAGGCGCTTGGCTTCCGCGGTGTCCTGCACGCCGGCCAGTTCCACGATGATCTTGTTCTCACCCTGCTGCTGGATCAGCGGCTCGGACACGCCCAGCTCGTTCACACGCTGGCGCAGCGTCGTCACGTTCTGGGTGATGGCGCTCTGCGCCAGTTCGCGCAGGCGGGTGGGCTTGACCACCGCATTGAGCGTGAAGCGATTGCCCGTCGAGGGGCCGTCGGTGACCGTCAGGTCGGTGAACTCGGCACTGATGGCGCTGGCGGCCGCCTGGCGGTCGGCATCGCTACGCAGCACCACGCCGACACCCTGGCCGCGCGGATTGCGTGACACCGCGTCGTAGGAGATCTTCTTGTCGCGCAGCATGGAGCGGATGTCGTCCGCGTAGCGGGTTTCCTGGTTGTCGATCACGGCGTTTTCGTCGACTTCCATGAGGAAGTGAACGCCGCCCTGCAGATCGAGGCCCAGCGGCATCGAGAACGCGTTGATCGAGCGCAGCCAGGCAGGCACGGTGGAGGCCAGGTTCAGCGCCACCGTGTAGTCGTCACCCAGCGCGCCGCGCAACGCATCGGAAGCCCGCGCCTGCGAATCGGCATCGTTGAAGCGCGCCAGCAGGCGCTCGCCCTTGTCGGAGCCGGCCACGTCGACGCTTGCGGCAGGTGCCTTCGCGGCGGCCAGGATGCCCTCGACCCGGGTCTTCAGACCGGCATCGACGGCGTTGCCGCGGTTGCCCGAGATCTGCACGGCCGGCTGTGGCGGGAAGACGTTGGGCAGCGCGTAGACGATGCCGAACAGCAACACGATCACGACCAGTGCGTACTTCCAGCGTGGAAAATCACTCATGCCTTACATTCCATGGAGGCGGCCGGGTGCCGGCCGCAGCTGACGCGATGCGAAGAAGCTCAGGACTTCTTGAGGCTGCCCTTGGGCAGCACCTGGGTGATGGCGCTCTTCTGGACCTGGACGACCGTGCCCGGGGCGATTTCCACCCGCACGAACGCCTCGCCCACGTCCTCGATGCGACCGGCCATACCGCCGCTCATCACTACCTCGTCGCCCTTGGACAGGGCTTCGAGCAGCGCGCGGTGCTCTTTCTGCCGCTTCATCTGCGGGCGGATCATCATGAAATAGAAGATGCCGAACAGCACCGCCATCATGATCAGCGGCGAAAAGCCCAGCGCGCCCTGGGAGGCGCCGGCGGCGGGAGCGGTGGCCTGGGCAACGGCGGCGAACATCGGAAGGCTCATGCAGATTCTCGCAAGTCATGGAACAGCCAAGGAAAAGCGGCTGCTCACGTAAAAAGATCGTGGATTATGCCACGCCCCCGGCGCTTATGTACCGCGCCGACCGTGGGGTCGCGGGGCGGCCTGTAGCCGCGGCCCGGGAAGGGTCAACCGTCGACGACCGCCTTCTGCCGGGCCGCGTAGAACGCCGCCACGAAGTCGTCCAGCGTGCCCGCCTCGATCGCGCCGCGCAGTCCAGCCATCAGACGCTGGTAGTGGCGCAGGTTGTGCATCGTGGCCAGCTGGCTGCCCAGGATCTCGTTGCAGCGGTCCAGGTGGCGCAGGTAGGCGCGGGAGAAGCCGTTGGCGCAGGCGTAGCAGTCGCAGCCTTCCTCGATCACGCGCGTGTCCGCGGCGAACTTCGCGTTGCGGATGCGCAGGGTGCCTTCATGGGTGAACAGGAACCCGTTGCGGGCATTGCGGGTGGGCATGACGCAGTCGAACATGTCGATGCCCCGGCGGACGGCCTCGACGATGTCCTCCGGCCGGCCGACGCCCATCAGGTAACGCGGGCGGTCCCTGGGCAGCATCGGCAGGGTCAGGTCGAGGGTGTGATTGCGCTCAGCCTCGGGCTCGCCGACGGCCAGGCCACCGATAGCGTAACCGTCGAAGCCGATCTCGATCAGGCGGGACGCCGAGCGCTGCCGCAGGTTTTCGTAGGTGCTGCCCTGGACGATGCCGAACAGCGCGTTGGGGTTACGCAGGTCGTCGAAGGCCTGCCGCGAGCGCTCCGCCCAGCGCAAGCTGAGCTCCATGGAGTCCGAGGCGACCTTTTCCGTGGCCGGGTAGGGCGTGCACTCGTCGAAGATCATCGCGATGTCCGAATCCAGCACCTTCTGGATACGCATCGATTCCTCGGGCGAGAGGAACACCTTGGAGCCGTCCACGGGCGAGGCGAAGGTCACCCCTTCCTCCGTGATCTTCCGCTTATGCGCCAGGGAGAACACCTGGAAGCCGCCGGAATCGGTCAGGATAGGCTTGTCCCAGCCGATGAACCGGTGCAGCCCGCCGAACTCCCCGACGATCTCCAGACCGGGGCGCAGGAACAGGTGGAAGGTGTTGCCGAGGATGATTTCCGCGCCGGTGTCGAGCACATCGCGCGGGGTCATGGCCTTGACGGAGCCGTAGGTACCCACCGGCATGAAGGCCGGGGTTTCCACGGTGCCACGGCCGAAGCGGAGACGGCCGCGCCGCGCCGCGCCGTCGGTGGCGAGAAGGTCGAAGGGGAGCTGGGTCATTCCCCTAGTGTAACGGGAGTGGCTACTGCCGTTTAAGCGCCACGCCGTGTCGGCATGTTCCTAAAGTTTCGCGAGTTTCCGCCGATCCCCTCACCACAGGAGCGAGCCCAGACCGGGGTTCGCACAGCCCCCGGGAGTAACTGCCCTTGATCATCCAGCCGACCAGTGTCGCCGCCCAGCTCTGGGCCGGCGCGGCTGCGGGCACCACCGCCGCCGCCGACGCATGGCGGGTGGGCACGTTGCTCACGGCGCGGGTGATCGGCCAGAACGACATAGGCAAGCTGCTGCTGGACATCGGTGGCATGACGGTCGAAGCCGATACGACCGGTACGCAGCTGCCTTCGCAGTTCCAGGTGCGGGTACTCACCCAGGGCACGCAGCCACAACTGGAAGTGGTGCTCGCGCCGATCGACGAACGCGTGGCCTTGCAGGGCCTGCGCGAGCGCCTTCCGCAACAGAACGGCTATGCCCCGCTGCTCGGCGCGCTGGCCGCGCTGGCCCGCAGCCCGGTCGCGCGGTCGCTTCCCGCACCGCTACGGGCGGCCCTCGCCACGCTGGAAGCCTCGATCAGCCGCCCGGACGATGTCGGCACGCCGACGGGCATGAAGGAAGCCATCGCCCGTAGCGGCGTCTTCCTGGAGTCCCAGTTGGCCGAACCGCATGCCGAACTGCCGGCGTCCGACGACTTCAAGGCCGCGCTGATGGTGCTGCGCCGGGTGCTGGCCGACCTGCCAGCGACCCGTGCGCCCGGCCTTGCCGCCGGCATGGGCGGGACGTTCTCCACGGGTACCGGTAAAGGCCCCCTCGGTGCCTTGCCCCGTCCGCTCAGCGACACGCCTCCGCCGCTCGCACAGCGCGCGCTGGTGGCACAGGCGCGCGCCGACGACCTGGCCATCACCGAAGACGACGTCGACACCCTGGTCAGCCAGCTGCGCACGGATACCCGCGCCGCGCTGTCGCGTGTGGAAATCGCCCAGCTCGAGTCGCATCCCCAGGCCGGCGTGTGGATGGTGGAGGTACCCCTGGCCGGCGTGCGCGGCTATGACGTGCTCCAGCTACGCATCGAGGAAGGCAAGGCCGGCCCGGGCGAGCCGGAAGGTCTGTGGACCATCGGCTTCGCCATCGACCCACCGACCCTCGGCGCGGTGCAGGGCGAAATCCAGCTTCGCGCCCCGCGGGTGTCCGTACGCCTATGGGCAGACCACGGGCCGACGGCCGCACGCCTCGAAAACGAATTCGTTCCCCTGCGTCGCACGATGGAAAAGAGCGGCCTCCAGCTCGACCATTTCTCCTGCATACACGGCCTGCCCGTGCCCACCAGCGCTTATAGCGCTGTCCTTCTCGAAGCGCGCGCATGAGCCAGGCCCTGCCTTCACCGCGACGCAGCGTCACGCTGCGGCTCGCCACCCCGACCAGCAGCGGCAAGAACGAGCGCGTGGATGCCGAGGGGGTTAAAGCAATGCTGGAACGTGCACAGGCCATGGGCCTCGCCCCGCACCTCGACCCGCAGGTCGCCACGTTGCTGGCGGCGGTGCGCCTGCGCGACGACGTGCCGCCGGAGCTCTATGCCGCCCTTGCCGCGGTGGTCGGCACCTTGCTGGCGGCGACCACGGACTGACCGGTCAAAGCACGCCCAACCCCTTGAGAGTGGCGTCTTCCGTGTCGAAGCCAGCCCATGCGGCAAACCGCTTGCCCCGTTCCGCGTAGTCGCGGAACTGGTCGAAGCTGGGTGCACCGGGCGAAAGCAACACCACCCCATCGCCGTCGAGCACCCTGCGTGCAGCCGCGACAGCGGCGGAAAGATCGGCCTCACGATGCACCTGCGCCACGCCCGCCGCCTCCAGCGCCTCGGCGATGCGGGGCCCGTTGCTGCCCTGGCAGACGATCGCCGCCGGGGCATGCTGCCGCATCGCTTCGATGAAGGGTGTCCAGTCCAGCCCACGGTCGTGCCCACCCACGATCAGCGCGACACGCGCGTCGCCCACGCTTTCCAGTGCCGCGAGGCTGGCCAGCGGCGTGGTGCTGATGGAATCGTTGATCCAGCGCAGGCCGTCGCGCACACCCAACGGTTGCAGGCGATGCGGCAAGGGAACGAAAGAAGACAGCGCGGGCGCCGCCGCTCGCGTATCGAAACCCATGATCTCGAGGGCGGCCAGCGCGGCACAGGCATTGAGCGCATTGTGCAGGCCGGGCGCGGACACCTGCGAGGCAGCGATTACGTTTTCGTCGCCACGCCGTATCCAGCCATCGGCCACGTGCCAGTGCGCCACGTCGCCGAAGGTGTGCAGGCCCGGATGCGGCGCGGCACGCGCCAGCAAGGCAGGCTGCAGGGCATTGACCAGCACCCGTCCCGACGACGCCAGCAGTTTCAGCTTGTCGTCGACGTAGCGCTCGCGTGAGCCGTGCCAGTCGAGGTGTTCCTCGTAGAGGCTGGTAACCACCCCAAGGCCCACGCCGAAGGCCTCGCCCGTCTGGAAGCTGGACAGCTCGATCACCCACAGGTCGGCCGTCTGGCCGTCCAGTTCGAGCATCGGTAGGCCGATGTTTCCGGCCAGCGCCGTGCGCACGCCTAGCGCACGGGCGAGATGCGCGACCAGCGCCGAGGTGGTGCTCTTGCCCTTGGTGCCCGTGACGGCGATGGTGTTCGCCGAGACGTTGGCGGCGAACCACAGGGCGGTGCCGGAGGTGAAGCGCGTGCCACGCGACTGCGCGGCGAGCATCTCCGGCTTATAGGCCGAAATGCCCGGCGACTTGATGACGACCTCGTACGCGGCGAGAGCATCCGCATCCGGCGCGGCCTCGTGCACGCGCAACGCCGGATACGCGGCTCGCGCCGTTTCCGCTTCGTCGGCTGCACAGTAGAGGTCGACCGGCTGGCCCGGCAGGTGCCGCGCCAGCGCATTCAGTGCCGCGCGGCCCTCACGACCGAAGCCCCACACGGCGACACGCCGTCCCGCAAGATCAGCCCAATGCATCCAGCGCTCCGTGAAGGCGTTCCGGCACCAGGTGCGATGCACCAGGCTGCAGCCACGGTTCCAACGCCAGTTCGCTTGGGTCCAGCTGCGGCAGGATCTCACGACGGAAGCGCGAGACCAGCGCATCCTCGCGCCACTCCGGACGCTCGGCCAGCGAGGCCAGCGCGGCGCGGGCCTCGGCGCCTTCACCGACGCACTCGAACGGCTTGTGGTCCTTGTATTCCAGCAGGGCATCGAACGCGCCGGCCAGCACGTCGTCGTCGAGCAGGTTGCGGCCGAAGATCGACACCAGCCGAGGCTTGGCAAGGAAGGGTGCCAGTGCCAGGAACACGAAGTGACACTTCGGACATTGCCCGCACCAGCGATCCGCCGGCTTCGGACCGAGGATGCGGAAGTTACGGTTGCAGCTGGAGAACACATCGAAATAGCCCGTGCCCAGCCGCGCGAATGCGCTGGTCACGGCCAGTTCCGACCACGGCCGCAGCAGCGAGCAGTAGTCCAGATCCGCGGCCACGTGCGAATGCAGGTAATCGTGGAAGGTCTTCTCGAAGCCGTAGCCCTTGCTCCACTGGTGGTTCACTTCCTGCCCGTCGTATTCCAGCGTGGCCACCGAGGCGGAGCGCTCGTTGGCGAACACGATGGAGTCGTAGCCGTACAGCAGCGCGGCCAGCGTGAGGATGGCCGAATTGATCGCGGTGACCGGGATATGCCCGTTCCACGCACCCAGGCGATTGAGCTCGAACAAGCCGGGCGCCAGTTCGCGCGACACGTTGAGCGTGGACAGACCCGTGCGTGCCGCGCATTCGGCGATGAGCGGGGAATTGCCCACCCACGCCGCCGTGGCGTCGCCGCCGATCGACTTCACCGCCTCGACGGCCACCACCGAATCCTTGCCGCCGCCGATGGGCAGCAGCGATCGCGCCGGCAAGCCGACCGCCGGCGCGGCACGGTGCACCGAACGCTCGAACGGGAAGGCGATGCGGCCGCGCAGGTCGAGCCGGTTGCGGTACGCGAACTCGGCCAGGCCGTGCAGGTACAGCGCATCGGCCAGGCTGGCCGTGGCTTCGTCGAGGGGCTGGCCCTCGACGACGATGGACGGCGGAATGCCCGCTTTGTAATAGCTGACCCCGGCCACGATGTGCAGCAGGCGCAGGGCCGCGGCGAAGGCGGCTTCCCGTTCCACCGGCACGGTCGGCGCACCGGGGAAGGTTACCCGCTCGGTAAGCTCCACGCCGTCGTCGAAGGCGTAGACCAGCTCCGCGACGCCATCGACGAAGGTATGACGGACGAAACGGAAGCTGGCGCTGCCGCGTGGATCGTTGAGCGTGGCGGTCACGGCAGCAGTACCTCGTCGGCTTCGTCGCGCAGGTTGTAACGCGACGACATGACGGCGCCATAGGCACCGCCCTGCGCCACCAGGATCACGTCGTCTTCCATCGATGCCGGCAGCCGCCGGTCCGAGCCGAGGATGTCGCCGGATTCGCAGATGGGGCCGACCACCTGGTACATGGTGGTGGCCGGCTCGCCATGGCGCGTGAGGTTGACGATCTCGTGCCACGCATCGTACAGCGCGGGGCGGATCAGGCTGTTCATGCCCGTGTCCAGGCCCAGGTAGCGAACGTTCGCACCCTTTTTCTTCTCCTGCGTCACCCGCGCCAGCAGCACGCCTGCGTCGGCGACGAGGTAGCGACCGGGCTCCATCCACAACTGGAACTGCGGATAGGCCTGGCGCACGGAGGTCAGCACACGATCCAGCGCGGCCATGTCCAGCGCCGTTTCGCCCGGGTGCGAGGGCACGCCCAGGCCACCGCCGATGTTCAGCACCGTGATGGTGCCGATACGTTCGGCCAGTGCGGCGAGTTGCGAGTACACCTCGCCCCAGTGGGCGGCGTCGAGGATGCCCGAGCCCAGGTGCGCATGCAGGCCGATCACCCGCGCGCCAGCCGCGTCGGCCAGGCGCAGGAAACGATCCACCTGCTCGATCGGCACGCCGAACTTGCTGCCGGTACCGCCCGTCTTCACCTTGTCGTGGTGGCCCAGCCCGCGACCCAGGTCCACGCGCAGCACGATCTCGCGCCCGGCGAACAGGTCGCTCCAGTGCTCGATGGGATACAGCGCGTCGATGGTGATCGTGGCGCGCGTGCGCAAGGCAGTTTCGAAATCGCGGCGCGAGGCGAAATTGGGCGTGAACAGCAGCGGCGTGCTTTCCGGTACCGCTGCGGAGACGGCGGCCAGTTCACCCGGCGACACGCATTCGAAGGCGAAGCCTTCTTCGGCCAGCACCGCCAGGATACCGGGATGGGTATTGGCCTTGACCGCGTAATGCGCGCGATCCACGGCCTGCAGCGACTTCACCCGACGCGCCTGCGCACGCACCGTGGGCAGGTGGTAGACGTAGCGCGGCGTGCGCTGCGTGGCCAGCTCCACGAGTTTCAGGCGCTCGGCCTGCCACCACGCGGCAGCGGGCAGGGCCTGGTCGCCGGCACCGTAGAGGGCCTGCCACGACGGACCGAACACCATGCTGTCGTCCGTGCGCAGGGCACCGGCACCGATCAGCAGTTCGTGCAGCCGCGGCAGCATGGCGTCCACCACGTCCTCGTCGACCACGAAGGTCAGGTTGAGGTTGTTGGACGACTGCGAGATGAGGTGCACGCGCAGCTGGCCGAACTCCGCCAGCACACCGGACAGCTTGTGCAGCATGGAGCGCATGCCCCGGCCGACCAGGGTGATCGCCGCGCACGGCGCGATCACCTTGACCCGGCACACGCGTGCCAGATCCGCGGCCAGGGCGGCGATGGCATCGGAATCGAGCAGATTCTCGGTCGGGTCCAGCGACACCGTGACGTTCGTTTCCGCCGAGCCGATCAGGTCCACCGACAGGCCATGCCGCCGGAACGCATCGAACACGTCGGCCAGGAAGCCGACCTGCTGCCACATGCCCACCGATTCCATCGACACCAGCGTGATGCCCTTGCGGGCACTGATCGCCTTGATGCTGGGCGCGTGCTCGCGGATCTCGGGACCGATGAAGGTGCCTTCCAGTTCCGGCCGGTTGGTGTCCTTGATGAGCAACGGCACTCGCGGCTCACGCAGCGGCGAGAGGCAACGCGGATGCAACACCTTGGCCCCGGTGGAAGCGATTTCCTGGGCTTCTTCGTAGTCCAGGCGCTGCAACAGGCGCGCACCGGCGACCTGCCGGGGATTGGCCGTGAACATGCCGGCCACGTCCGTCCAGATTTCCACGCGGGCCGCCGCCAGCAACGCGCCGAAGTAAGCCGCCGAGGTATCCGAGCCCCCGCGGCCGAGCAACACGGTGCGGCCGTGCTCGTCGCAGGCGATGAAGCCCTGGGTGATGAACACCTCGCCGCGCGCCGCCAGCCGTTCGGACAACGCCGCGTCGTGGTGCGGCTCGACCATCGCCGAGAGCACGCGTGTGCGCTCGTTCTGGTTGGGCAGGGCCACCGAATGCAGGCATTCACGCGCGTCCACCCAGGTGGTCGGCAGGCCGTTGGCGCTGAGGAAGGCCGCACCCAGCGCGCTCGACATCAGTTCGCCATGCGCCTGCACTCGCGCCTGCCAGGCCAGTTCGCCCAGTTCGCCAGCACCGCCGTCGGCCAGCGCGGCCAGGTCGGCCAGGCGAGCACCCAACGTTTCCGGCATGGCCAGCGACATGTCGGCCAGCAGGGCGTGATGGCGATCGGCCAGTGCGGAGGCCGCGTCCGAGCGGCGTTTCGGGTCCGGATGCGTGCAAAGCTGTTTCAGGCCGTCGGTGATACCGGACAGGGCCGAGACCACGATCAGCACGCGGGCGCCTTCGGCGCGACGGCTGGCGGCCAGCTCGAGGATATTGCGCCAGCGTGCGGCCGTGGCAACCGACGTGCCGCCGAACTTCATGACGATCCAGGGCGCGTTGACAGGCAACGGCGCGTTTGCGTTTTCGCTCACGGGACTCTTTGGGCTGGTGGGAAAAGCGGGCTGCCGAGGGGGCGGCATATCCTTTGAAGTGTTGCGCTGCAACGGGAAAAACGCAATCTGCTGGGGGGGGGCGTTGGAGCAAGAGCCGGCGGGTGCCACCCTCGGGGCCACGCCTGCGGCGACCC
>NZ_JARVRT010000037.1:0-68665 GCF_030209605.1 Luteibacter sp. ME-Dv--P-043b | reverse complement strand
TGACGGGTCGCCGCAGGCGTGGCCCCGAGGGTGGCACCCGCCGGCTCTTGCTCCAACACCTCAAGACGCCAACACCTCAAAACTCCAATGCCCCACCCCCCTCAGCGCCCCTGCCCCCGAATCCGCACATCACCGCTGAACGACTCCACGTGGATGGTGCCATTGCCGCTGCCGATCGTGGTTTTCAGTTCCTTGCCCGGGCCATCCTCACCCTTGGACGGCGTGCCGAAATCGCTGCGCAGGTCGCCACTGAACGTCGATGCTTCCAGCCGGGCGGAAGTGTCGCCCGGAAGCTGGATCTGCACGTCGCCGCTCATCGAATCGACGGTGAGCTTGCCGTCCCGGACCAGGCCGCCGGTAACTTGGGTATCGCCCGAGACGGTGCTGAAATTGGCCTCTTTCCAGGGGCCGCCGCCGACGGTCATCCGGCCGGAGACGGTCTGCGCCTCGACGCGGTCGGTGACCGAGGGGGCGGTGATATCGCCCGATACGGTCTGCAGATCGGCCTTGCCCGCTCGGCCGGCGAGGTCGATGGTGCCACTGACGGTCTGCATGGTGACTTCGGGTGAGCGCAGGTTGGCGCGGACCCTTCCGCTCACGGAATCGACATCGATCTTGCCGCCATCCAGGCCGTCCATGCTCACCGGCGCGCTGACCACGTTGATGGACACCGACACCGAGCGCGGCACGCGGATGTTGAGCACGGTGGGCTGCATGCGGGTGTCGTTGCCCCAGCTGAGCCAGTTGCCCTTCTTTTCGTCGCCTTCGACATGGATATCGACCTCGCGATTGTCGCCGTCGATCTCCAGGGGACGGGCGCCGTCGCCGAGGGTGCCGGACACCTGGATCTGGTTCTTGTCCCAGGCGGTGACGGTGACCTCGCCCTTGACGTTGTCGATGGTCACCTTGGCGTCGGGTCGAATGTCTTTCGACAGGTTGATCGGGGTCGAGGCCATGGCCTGACCGATCGAGAACGCCAGCAGCAGGGGAGTGAGATAGAGCGTTTTCATGGGGGTGTCCTGGCTGTACGTGTTTAGCCGGCTTGCTTTTCGAGATTGCGCAGGCGATCGCGCTGGCGTTCGGTACGCAGCAGCAGTCGCTGCAGCGCAGGGGATTCGGGGGAGTCCTGCATGGCCTGGGTCAGCTCCATGTGGGCAGCGTCGAGCTCGACCGCGGCGCCGGACAGGCGAGGATCGCTGGGCTTCCAGACCTGCCGGCTGGCCAAGCCATCGCCGCCTGCCGGCCCGACCAGGTGCAGGCCGAGGCCGCCACCCAGTACGGCGACGCCAGCGATGGCGGCGGCCATCAGCCAGGGCTGCGCGCGTCGGCGCCGCGGGGCGGCGAGGGCGGCGCGCGCGGTCGACTCGTCCAGCCGCGCGTCGATGTCGGCCCAGAGGTCGCGATGCGGCGTGACCGGGCGGTTGAGCGAGCGCATCTGGCGCAGGTAATCGAGTTCGTTCATGGTGTGTCTCCCAGGGCGCGGCGGAGCAGTCCGCGCGCACGGTGCAACTGAGCCTTGGAGGACCCCACCGCCATACCCAGCTCGGTGGAGATCTCTTCGTGTTTCCAGCCTTCCACGTCGTGCAGTACCAGCACGGCGCGCGCGCGCGGCGGAAGCGCAGCGATGGCTTTTTCGAGTTCGTCGCGCTCGACGGCGCGCACGGGATTGTCGGTGGACATGATGTCCGGCAGGTGGTCGTCGTCCATGATGCTGACCGGATCGGCGTTGCGGGCGCGTATGGACATCAGCGCCACGTTGACTGCCAGCCGGTAGACCCAGGTGCCGAAGGCGCTTTCGAAGCGGAAGCCGTCCAGTTTCTGCCAGGCACGGACGAAGGCCTCCTGGGTGAGGTCTTCGGCACGGGCATGGTCGAACGCGGCCAGCCGCAGGACGGCGCCGTAGACGCGATCGGCGTGGCGGCGATACAGCGTCTCGAAGGCCTTGCGGTCGCCGGCGATCGCCGCGCGGACCACCGCGTCGTCGGTGGTCGCGACGACGGGCGGCTCAGACGGCATCAGGGCGGTGGCGGCGAGGCATAGGGCATTCATCTTGCCAGCTTGGATGCCGGCAAGGGCGAAACGGTTTAACGATCAGGCGACGTTGGTCGCCTTGCGCTCCAGCGCGGCATCGAGCGCGTCGCTGACGCGGGTGCGTTCGGCCTTCAGTCGCGACGGCATACGCTCGCCGAAGCCGTCCAGATAGAGTCCGATGGCGCGAAGTTCCTCGGTCCATCCCTCCACGTCCACATGGAGCAGGTCGTCCAGCGCGCCGGGCTTGAGCGACAAGCCATCGGTGTTGAGCTCGCCCGCGGCGGGTACGATCCCGATGGGTGTCTCGACGCCCTGGGCCTTGCCCGTCACGCGCTGGATCATCCAGTCCAGCACGCGCAGGTTCTCGCCGTAGCCCGGCCACATGAAGCGGCCTTCGGCATCCTTGCGGAACCAGTTGACGTGGAAGATCCGCGGCAGCCTGGCGCCGGGCTTGTCGAACGACAGCCAGTGGGCGAAGTAATCGGCGAAGTTGTAGCCGCAGAAGGGTTTCATCGCCATGGAATCGCGGCGAAGCACGCCCACGGCGCCCGTGGCGGCGGCCGTGGTTTCCGAGCCCATCGATGCGCCGACCAGCACGCCGTGCACCCAGTCGCGGGCTTCGAACACCAGCGGCACCAGGGACGGACGGCGGCCACCGAAGACGATGGCCGAGATCGGCACGCCGGCGGCGTCCTCCGACTCCGGCGCCCAGCTGGGGCATTGCCTGGCGCTGACCGTGAAGCGGGAATTGGGATGGGCGGCCGGACCGTGGGTGCCGTCGAATGGGCGGCCTTGCCAGTCGGTGGCCGGCTCGCCTTCGCCCAGGCCTTCCCACCAGGGACGCTGGTCGGCGGTGAGGGCGACATTGGTGAAGATCGCATCGTGGCCCAGCGTGGCCAGCGCGTTGGGGTTGGTCCCCGCACCGGTGCCGGGTGCGACGCCGAAGTAACCCGCTTCGGGATTGATCGCCCAGAGGCGTCCATCCGCGCCCGGTGTCATCCAGCAGATATCGTCGCCGACGGTCCAGACCTTCCAGCCCGCCTCCCGGTAGCCCTCGGCGGGAATCAGCATGGCCAGGTTGGTCTTGCCGCAGGCCGACGGGAACGCCGCGGCGATGTAGTGCTTTTCGCCCTGCGGGTTTTCCACGCCGACGATGAGCATGTGCTCGGCGAGCCAGCCCTCACGGCGTGCCTGGTGACTGGCGATACGCAGCGCATGGCATTTCTTGCCGAGCAGCGCGTTGCCGCCGTAGCCGGAACCGATCGACTTGATCGACAGTTCCTCGGGGAAATGCATGATGAAGCGGCGCTCCGGGTCCAAGTCGCCCGTGGAATGCAGGCCCTTCACGAAGCGGCCTTCGCGTTCGATACGTGCCAGGGAGGGCGCACCCATGCGCGTCATGATGCGCATGTTGGCCACGACGTAGGGGCTGTCGGTGATTTCCACGCCGCAGCGCGAGAGCGGCGAGTCGATCGGGCCCATGCAATAGGGGATGACGTACATCGTGCGTCCGCGCATCGCGCCTTCGAACAAGGCATCGATCTTGGCGTGCGCTTCCGCCGGCGCCATCCAGTGGTTGTTCGGGCCGGCATCGTCCTGCTCGGGGGTGCAGACGAAGGTGAGGTGCTCGACGCGCGCCACGTCCGACGGATGCGAGCGGTGCAGGTAGCTACGCGGGTTGCTCGCCTCGTTCAGCGGCAGCAGGTCGCCGCTGGCGAGCATGGTGCGGACCAGTCCGGCGTACTCGGCATCGGAGCCGTCGCACCAGTGGATGGACGCGGGACAGGTGAGGCGGGCGGCCTCGTCGACCCATCGGTTCAGTGCTTCCAGGGAACTGCCGTCCAAACGCATCCGTCGTGGTCTCCAGTAAAAGTCCATGGAGACAGTAGTTTGCGATGCGTGGTATTGGCAAGGCACGGTGCAGCAAAACGGCACCGTGCCATTCAGGCGCGATCAGTCGTTGACGTGCGCCGGCGTCAGCGTGGCGATCATGTGCTCGACATAAGCGTCGAATTCCTCATGACTGAGGCGGGGCAGTCCGAGCGTGAAGTTGAGCTGCAGGAAGCCGACATAAGCCGCGTAGGTGAGGCGCGAGCGATGCAGGGCGACGACCGGGTCCAGCCCGGCCTCACTGTAGAGCCGGGTCAGGAACTCCATCCGGCGCTGGGAGACGCGCGACATCACCGGGACCACCTGCGGGTGGTCCAGTGCCTTCAACAGGGCCGCATAGACGCGATGGGGCTGCATCTCGTGAGCCACGCGCCGGAACAGCTCAGGGAAGCGCTCGAGCGGATCGGGAATGCGCTCGATCTCCGCGAGCACCTCGCGTTCGCCGTATTCCTCCCAGCGTTCCAGGGCCGCCTGCAGCAGCGCCTCGCGCGTGCGGAAGTGCCAGTAAAAGCTGCCCTTGGTGACGCCTAGCCGGCGCGCAAGGGCTTCCACCGCAAGGGCGCCCACGCCCTGTTCGGCGATAAGGGCCAGCGCGCCGTCTTCCCAGTCTTCGGCAGAGAGGCGGACTCGTTCGTTCTTGGCACCGTCGTTCATCGCCGCATGGTAGCGGAGCCGCCGCGGTTTGCAATCCAGGGGCCTTCGGAGGTGCTGCATAAGACCTTGACTTGGAAGCCATTGCATGACCGTACGCGGGCGTATTGACGCACCCGCCCGACACCCACATACTCCACCGTATGGTTGCTGATGCCCTTTCTGCCTGCCCGACCCCGACCCGCCTCGTCGCCATGGACGGGGTGGCGCTGTCGATCGAGCGCAGGATAGGGCACCGATCGCCGACCCTGCTGTTCGCCCACGGCTTCGGCCAGACGCGCCATGCCTGGACCGGCGCCGCGGTGGCCCTGGCGGAGCAGGGCTTCGGCAGCACCACGTTCGATGCCCGGGGTCACGGCGAGAGCGACCGCCTGCCTCGCGGTGAATACCACATGCAGCAGTTCGTGGACGACCTGCTGGTCGTGGCGGCGGCCTCCGCTTCGCCGGATGGCCGGCCTCCAGTTCTGGTGGGTGCGTCGATGGGCGGTCTGCTGGGCCTTGCCGCGGCGGGTGGATCGTCCGGAGCTGCGCCGTTCTCGGCGCTCGTGCTCGTCGATATCACGCCGAGGTGGGAAACCGCGGGGGTGGAACGTATCCTCGGCTTCATGCGCGCTCACCCCCACGGCTTCGCCAGTTACGACGAGGCGGCCTCGGCCATTGAGGCGTACCTGCCCCAGCGTCGCGAGCGCAAGACGGCGACGCAGCTGGCGCCGCTGCTGCGCCGGGGAGACGACGGCCGGCTGCGCTGGCACTGGGACCCGGCACTGCTCGACGGCATGGTGGCCGAGAGCGAACGCTACCAGCCGCAGTTGTTTGAAGCGGCGGCGCGGGTCAGTGTGCCGGTGCTGCTGTTGTCGGGTGCCCGCAGCGATGTCGTCTCCAGCCAGACGGTGGAGGAATTTCTCCGGCTGGTGCCGCACGCGCGACATGTCAGCCTTCCCGGGGCAACCCATATGGTGGCGGGGGATGCCAACGACGCGTTCACCCGCGAGATCGCCCTGTTCCTGCGTACGCTCTGAAACGCTCCACGCCGTACCCGATACCCTTTTCCGTAGTTCGACTGTAACGAGGTGATTCCGATGTCTGCGATCCTGGTTGTGCTGGCGGCGCTCATCGCCTCCGGTGCCTGTGCCTACCACCGCACGTCCCTGAAGACGTGGGCCATCGCCACGGGCGTGACCATCCTCGTGGTCGGCGTGCTTGCCGGCGCGCCGGTGACCACCGTGGTCCTGCTCATCCTGCTGGCCCTCGTCGCCGCGCCGCTGATGATGGTGGACTTCCGTCGCAAGAAGATCAGCGCGCCGCTGCTGTCCCTGTTCGCCAAGGTCACCCCGAAACTGTCGGACACCGAGCAGACCGCGCTCGAGGCAGGCACCGTCGGTTTCGAGGGGCAGCTGTTCTCGGGCAAGCCGGAGTGGTCCGAACTGCTGCGCCAGCCGCGCCCGGAACTGTCGGTCGAGGAACAAGCCTTCCTCGATGGCCCGGTCGAGGAACTGTGCAGCATGATCGACGACTGGCAGATCACCCACGAGTTGGCGGACCTGCCGCCGAACGTCTGGGACTTCATCAAGAAGAACAAGTTCTTCGGCATGATCATTCCCAAGA
This sequence comes from Luteibacter sp. ME-Dv--P-043b, assembly GCF_030209605.1. Lineage (NCBI taxonomy): Bacteria > Pseudomonadati > Pseudomonadota > Gammaproteobacteria > Lysobacterales > Rhodanobacteraceae > Luteibacter > Luteibacter sp. ME-Dv--P-043b. The sequence continues at coordinate 62,488 of NZ_JARVRT010000037.1, read as the reverse complement.
GCTACGGTGGCCTGGGCTTCTCGGCGCTGGCCCATTCGGCGGTGTTGCAGAAGCTGTCCAGCATGTCGCAGACGGTGGCGTCCACCGTCGCCGTGCCCAACTCGCTTGGACCTGGCGAACTGCTGATGCATTACGGCAGCGACGAGCAGAAGAACCACTACCTGCCGCGCCTGGCCGATGGCCGTGAAATCCCCTGCTTTGCGCTGACCGGCCCCTACGCGGGTTCCGATGCCACCTCCATCCCCGACTTCGGCATCGTCACCAAGGGCGTGTGGAACGGCGAAGAGACGGTCGGCATCCGCCTCACCTTCGACAAGCGTTACATCACGCTGGCGCCGGTGGCGACCATCGTCGGCCTGGCCTTCCGCATGTACGACCCGGACAAGCTGCTGGGCGACAAGGAAGACCTCGGCATCACGCTGGCGCTGCTGCCGCGCGAAACCCCGGGGCTGGAGATCGGGCGCCGCCATTTCCCGTTGAATACGCCGTTCCAGAACGGCCCGGTGCACGGCAAGGACATGTTCGTGCCGTTGTCGGTGCTGATCGGTGGCCCGCACATGGCCGGCCAGGGCTGGCGCATGCTGGTCGAGTGCCTGTCGGTGGGTCGTGCCATCTCGCTGCCGTCGAACGCCACCGGTGCCTCGCGCATGGCGGTGTCGGCCACGGGCTCGTATGCACGCATGCGCAAGCAGTTCGGCCTGGCCATCGGTCGGTTCGAGGGCGTGGAAGAAGCCCTGGCCCGGATCGGTGGCCTCACCTACGCCATGCAGGCGCTGTCGCGTGCCACGGCCGCTGCCGTGGATCGCGGTGAAAAGCCCGCCGTGCCGTCGGCCATCGCCAAGTACCACGCCACGGAATGGTGCCGCCAGATCGCCTCCGACGCGATGGACGTGCACGGTGGCAAGGGCGTCATCCTCGGCCCGAAGAACTACATGGGGCGCGGCTGGCAGTCGGTGCCCATCGCCATCACGGTGGAAGGCGCGAACATCATGACGCGCAGCCTGATGATCTTCGGCCAGGGTGCCATCCGCTGCCATCCTTACGTGCTGAAGGAAATGCAGGCCCTGGGCATCGCCGACTACCGCGAGCGCCTGAAGACCTTCGACAAGGCACTGTTCGGCCACATCGGCTTCGGCATCTCCAACGCGGTGCGCAGCTTCGTGCTGGGCATCACGGCCGCGAAGATCGGTGACACCGCCGGCGACGCTTACACGCGCCGCTACTACCGCAAGCTCAACCGCTACTCGGCGGCGCTGGCGCTGTGTGCGGACGTCGCCATGGGCGTGCTGGGCGGCAAGCTGAAGTTCAAGGAGAAGCTGTCGGCTCGCCTGGGTGACGTGCTGTCGTACCTGTACATCGCCAGTGCGATGCTCAAGCGCTACGAGGACACAGGTCGGCCGGAATCCGACCGTCCGCTGCTGGCCTGGGCGTTCCACCAGTGCGTGTGGAACATGCAGATGGCGCTGGACGGCGTGATCCGCAACTTCCCCGTGCGCCCGGTGGCCTGGCTGCTGCGGGCCCTCGTCTTCCCGTTCGGTCGGCGCGAAGTGCCGCCGTCGGATCGCCTGGGTCGTCGCGTCGCCGCGCTGATCACCGCGCCCAGCGAAGCCCGCGACCGCCTCACTACCTGGAGCTACATGACGCCTACGGCAAACAACACCGTGGGTCGCATGAACGCGCTGCTGCCCGATGTCATCGCTGCCGAGCCGGTGGAGCGCAAGTTCGTCAAGGCGCTCAAGGGTGGCCAGCTGAAGGCGCACACGTACAACGAGCAACTGGCCGAAGCGGAGAAGCTGGGCGCCATCAACGCTGCCGAGCGCGAACTGCTGCAGCGTGTGCGTGATGGCGTGGCGGAGTTCATCGCGGTGGACGATTTCGATACCGAGGAACTTCGCGCCAATGTGATTCGCAACGCGGAACAGATGAAGGCGGTACGCGCGGCGTAACGTCCGCTAACGATCGTTGCTGTCATGCAAAGGGGCCACGAGACATCGTGGCCCTTTTTTTTTGTGCGCCATCCCCACCATCGCAACATGGACACGCATCAAGGCATCGTGGCCGGCACTCATCGCGACATGGGAATGCACCACAGCATCATGGCCGTGTGTAGGAGCGGACGATGTCCGCGACCCCTCACGGTTACGCCCTGCGAACAACGCCATGCCTCACCATCCTGGCAGGCGTTTCCCTCAGCCGAACGAAGCCGGCATACGGACCGAAAACGCTCGCCCGTGCAAACGGTCTCGCCTCATTTGCGATAGGTGGGTTGAGGGTTCGCCGACATCGTCGGCTCCTACCGGACGCCGGGGCGTTGTGTCAGACACGGTCGGTCATGATGCCGGGCGTGGTATCGGACGCGCCGCCGGTCGTTGCGTCGTCAGTCTGACGGGCAGGCGTCCTGCAATGCCTCGACTTCGAGCAACCTCGCCTCGACCTCATCGCGTGTGTGCGCGCGGAACAACTGCGGCGCGGCGCGACGCAGGGCACGGCAGTCCAGCTGCGTGAGCCGGTCGCGCACCTGGAGCAGCTGGCCGGGATGCATGCTGAATTCTTCCAGGCCCATCGCCAGGAGCAGGGCGGTGAAGCGTGTGTCGCCGGCGATCTCGCCGCACAGGCTGACGGGCTTCTTCGCCCGGCGCGCGCTGGCGATGACGTGGGCGATCAGTCTCAGGAAGGCCGGCTGCAAGGGATCGTAGATGCCTTCCAGGGCGTCGTTGTTGCGGTCCGCGGCCAGCACGTACTGGGCGAGGTCGTTGGTGCCGATGGCCAGGAAGTCGGCCTTCTCGAGGATGGAGGTGACCCCGATGGCGGCGGCCGGTACCTCAATCATGGCGCCCAGGTCGATCCGTTCGGGCAGTTCGTGGCCGGCACGGGCCAGGTCCTCACGCGCCTTCTTGACCAGCCGGCGCACCTCGGTCATCTCGCCCAGGTGCGTGATCATCGGCACGAGGATACGCACGGGGCCATAGCAGGCCGCGCGCAGGATGGCGCGCAGCTGCACGCTGAAAATGTCGGGATAGCGCAGCGAGAGGCGCACGCCACGCACGCCCAGGGCCGGGTTGTCCTCGCCGCGGATGGCCAGGCCGGCCGAATCCGCCTTGTCGGCGCCCAGGTCCAGCGTGCGGATGGTGACGGGCAAGCCACCCATGCCGAGTACCACGTCACGGTAGGCGACGAACTGTTCCTCCTCGGAGGGCAGGCCACGCTGGCGCAGGAACAGGAATTCGGAGCGGTACAGGCCGACGCCATCGGCGCCGCGGGAACGGGCGAGGGTGACGTCGCTGGTCAGCTCCGCGTTGGCATAGAGCCGCACGTGGGCGCCATCGCGGGTATGTGTCGGCGCGGTGGCCAGCGCGGCCAGACGCCGGCCTTCCGCAGCGGCCTGGCGTTGCCATTGCCGGTAGCGGGCGAGGTCCTGCGCGGTGGGATGGACGATGACCTCGCCGTGCTCGGCGTCGATCAGCACCAGGTCGTCGTCGTTGATCGTCGCCAGCGCGTCCTTGGTCCCGACCACCATGGGCAGGTTGAAGCTGCGCGCCAGGATGGCGCTGTGCGAATAGATGCTGCCGGCGCTGGCGATGACGCCGAGCATGCCCTGGCCCGCCATGCTCGCCATGTCGGCCGGCGCGACGGTGTCGCTGACGATGATCTCGCCGACGCGCGCGGCCAGCTTGCGTTCCTCGCGGCTGGACTGCTGGAGCAGCGCGGACATCACCCGCCCGATGACCTGGTCGATGTCTTCGCCGCGGCTCTTCAGGTAGGGGTCGTTCATCGCATCGAACACGGCTGCGAGGCGATCGCGCTGCATCTTGAGCGCGGCGCTGGCCGTGTAGTGGCCGACGGATACCAGTTCGTCCAGGCCGCGCAGCAGTTCCTGGTCGTCCAGCAGGAGGCTGTGGGCGTCGATGAAGTCGCCGACCTCGCGGGCGAGCGCGCCGTGCAGCTTGCCGCGCAGTTCGCGCAGTTCCGTACGCGCGCTGTCGATCGCCTTGTGCAGGCGCTCGATTTCCGGGGCGACTTCGGTGTCCTCGAGCATTCGCGTGTCGACGGCGTAGATGCTCGGCTGGACCAGGCGCGCACGACCCAGGGCCATGCCCCGGGCGGCTTGCGTACCGGTCAGCAGGTACCTCATGGGGGGCTGGCGCTATGAGCGTGATGGGTCATGGATCAGGCGCCTTCGTCGAACTTGCGGTCGAAGAGGTCGACAACGGCGGCCAGCGCGGCCTCCGCGTCGTCGCCTTCGGCGCGCACGGTGAGCGACGTGCCCATGCCGGCGGCCAGCATCATCACGCCCATGATGCTCTGCGCGTTCACTTCACGGCCCTTGCTGATCAGCCAGACCGTGGACTTGAAGCCCGCCACCAGTTGCACGAGCTTGGCGGAGGCACGCGCGTGCAGGCCCAGCCGGTTGGATACCACGATGTCCCGTTCAAGCATGGTCGATGAAGATCCCGCCGCGACCGCCGCTGGCCGCTATCTCGGCCAGTTCGGTCAGCGATTTTTCCGAATAGTTGAGTACGCGCAGCAGCATGGGCAGGTTGAGCCCCGATACGCAGCGGAGGTGGACGCCCAGTTCGCTCAGCGACAAGCCGATATTGCACGGCGTGGCGCCGTAGAGGTCGGCCAGCACCAGTACACCGTCGCCGTGGTCGAGGTCGCGGGCGTGCTTGGCGGTGAGCGTGCGCATGATGTCCGGATCGGAGCTGGGCGGGACTTCGACCGCGTCGACGTCCATGGGCAGCTTGGGCATGACGTGGCGGGCAGCCGAGATCAGCGCCTTGCCGACGGCTTCGTGGGTCATGAGGAGCACACCGACGCTCATGGCCCGGGTACTCGCACTGGCTTGGGCTGGGTCATGGGGTCACTCGAGTTCGCGATGGAAGGTAAGTACGTTGCCGCGTTCCGAGCGGAAATGCTGGGCCAGCTTCTCGACCATGTAGACCGAGCGATGGCGGCCCCCTGTGCAGCCGATGGACACCGTGACATAGCTGCGGTCCTCACCTTCGAAGCGTGGCAGCCAGGTGTCTAGCCAACGGGCGACGTCGGCATAGTACTCGCCCACGAGTGGATTGGCGTCGAGGAATTCGCGCACCGGCAGGTCGCGGCCGGAAAACGGCCGCAGGCGAGGATCCCAGTGGGGGTTGGGCAGGCAGCGGGCGTCGAAGACGAAATCGGCATCCGACGGCAGTCCGCGGCGGTAGGCGAAGGACTCGAACAGCAGGGTGGTGCCGTCCGAGGCGGCCGCGTAGCCCGTGGCGAACAGGCGGCGCAGCTGGTGGACGTTGAGGTCGCTGGAATCGATGACCTTTTCGGCGATGGACACGAGCGGGCGCAGCAGGCGCCGTTCTTCCGCGATGGAATCGGCCAGCGAGCGTTTTTCCGCCGCCAGCGGGTGGCGGCGGCGTGTTTCCGAATAACGCTTGATGAGGACGTCGTCGCGGCTGTCGAGGAAGATCAGGTGCACGTGCACGCCGGCCGTGGACAGCTCGGAAAGCACATGGGGCATGCGCGAGAGATCGATGCGGCGATTGCGCACGTCCACCCCGACAGCGATGCGTCGGCGCGGACCGTGCTCGCCCTGGCTGACGGCGGCGACCAGCTGGGGGATCAGTTCCGCCGGCATGTTGTCGACGCAGTAGAACTCGAGGTCCTCCAGCGCGCGCAGGGCGACGGTCTTGCCGCCCCCGGACATGCCCGTGAGCACCACGAGGTGGATGCCTTCTGGCTCGACGATGGGGCTCATGACGTCCTCGTTCATCTCGGTCACCACGGCGGTAGTCGGCGCATCTGGTGCGCCTGGCGGTCGATGAAGGTCTGTGCCGGATCGATGCCCTTGCTCTTGAGCACGTGGTTGCGCACGGCGGCTTCGACCAGCACGGCAAGGTTGCGGCCCGGCGCGACCGGGATGGTGATCTTGGGGACGTCCACGTCCAGCACGTTGCGCCGGCTGACATCGCCAGTGAGACGGGTCATGCCGTCGATGTCCTCGCCGGAGGTGAGCGGCTTGAGGTGGACGACCAGGCGCAGGTATTTGGAGGGCTTGACTGCCGTGTGGCCGAACATCTCGCGGATGTTGAGCACGCCCAGGCCGCGGACCTCGAGCAGGTCCTGCAGGAGTTCGGGGCAGGCGCCGTCGATCACGTCCGGAGCGATCAGCGTGAACTCGGTGGCGTCGTCCGCCACCAGCCGGTGGCCGCGGCTGATCAACTCGAGGGCGAGCTCGCTCTTGCCCGAGCCGGGCTCACCGGTGATGAGCACGCCGATGGAGAAGACCTCGAGGAAGACGCCGTGAAGGGTGACGCGGGGCGCCAGCGTGCGGGCCAGGTGGTACTGAAGGTAGGTGAGCAGCTCATGGCCGCGCTTGGTGCTCTGCCAGAGCGGGGTGTCGGTTTCTTCCGCGACCTCGCGAAGGTCGGGGGGGATCGACTGGTCTTTCGTGACGATCAGCGCGGCCGGCTGGTAGGCGGCGATCTTGTGGATCACTTCCCAGCGCTGGCGCGACTCCAGCCCGTCGAGGAAATTGAGCTCCTCGGTGCCGATGATCTGGATCTTGTTGGGATAGATGACGTTGAGGTAGCCGACCAGCGAGGGCCGGCGGCTCTGCTTGGCGTTGGGCTCGAGCACGCGTGACTCACCGCGCATGCCCGCGGCCCAGCGCAGCGCCATGCGGTCGTAAACGCCGTCGAAGAGTTGTCTGGCGGTGAGCCGGTCCACGCGTGAGATCCCTTTGGATGGCAAGACCGGCGCGAAAACGCCGGCCAGGGGGCTATTGTGCCATCAAACGCGCGGTGGCTTGCCCGGCGGCGCCTGAGGGCGGCCGCCGGGCGATGGGGTCAGCTGGTGCTGGCGACGCGCGCGTCGCGGCCTTCGCTGTTGTGGTGATCCTTCAGTTTTTCCTTGTGCTTGCGCAGCTGGTCGGCCAGTTTGCCGATCATGGCGTCGATGGCCGAGTACAGGGTGTCACCCTTGTTGTCGTCTTCGAGGCGGGCAATCCCTTCGGCATGCAGGCGGGTGCCGGCGCAGTGCAGGGTGCCACCGGCCTTGTGTTCGTTCTTGTCGACGGAAAGAACCACGTCGAGGGCTTTGATGTTGTCGAAAAGGCGTTCGAAGCGGCTGACTTGCTGCTCCACGCGCTCGCGCAGGGCGGGGGTGATATGGATGTGCTGGCCGCTGATCTGGATTTGCATGACGCCTCCTTCTTGCTGAGGGTGTCGCCGTGGGGCGACAAGATCGGAACGACGGGGGTGCCGTTCCTCAAGCCTGAACTCCTGGGACCGTGGCGCGCCGATGGGGTTCCCCCCGATGTTTCTCAACTTGCGCGTACGCGTTCACTGGAGCTGGGAATGCGCATCGCTTCCCGGTACTTGGCCACCGTACGGCGAGCGACCTGAATGCCGCGTCGATGGAGTTCTTCGGCCAGCGCCTGGTCGGACAGCGGGCGCCGGGCGTCTTCGGCCGTGATCAGCTTGCGCAGCATGGCCTGGATGGCCGTGGCCGAGGCGCTGCCGCCGTCTTCGGTAGAGACGCCGCTGGAAAAGAAGTGTTTCAGCTCGAAGGTGCCGCGCGGGGTGTGCATGTATTTGCGCGTGGTGACCCGGGAAATGGTCGATTCGTGCATGCCCACCTCTTCGGCCACCTCGCGCAGCACCAGGGGATGCATGGCTTCCGGGCCGTAATCGAGGAAGGCGCTCTGCCGGCGGACGATGACCTCGGCGACCTTGGTCAGGGTTTCCGCACGGGATTGCAGGCTTTTCAGCAGCCAACGGGCCTCCTGCAACTGGCCCTTCATCCAGGTGGCGTCGTCGCCGCGTGCCCGGGCGATCAGGTTGCAGTAATGCTGGTTGAGACCCAGCCGCGGCTGGGAGTCGGGATTCAGGCTGACGTGCCAACGTCCTCCCTCGCGCCGGGCATACACGTCGGGTGCGACATATTCCACGGGGGTGGCATCCAGGGCCGCGCCGGGACGCGGATCGAGGCTGCGGATGAGGGCGGCGGCCGCGGCGACGTCGGCCTCGGCGGCCTTCAGCTTGCGGGCGATCCGGACGCTGTCGTTGCGGGCCAGCAGTTCCAGTTCCTCGTTGACGATGCGGATCGCCAGGTCGCGATACGGCGTTTCCGCCGCGAACTGGGATAACTGGCAGAGCAGGCAGTCGCGCAGGTCGAGGCTGGCGATGCCGGTGGGATCGAAGCGCTGCACGCGCTGGCGCACGGCTTCGATCTCGCCGGCGCCCGGTCGCAGCTCGGCGGGCAGGGCGGCTTCCACCGCCTCCACGCCATCACGCAGGTAGCCGTCCTCATCCAGCGCGTGGATGATCGCCGTGGCGATCGCGTGGTCGCGGGGCGAGAACTGGGACAGGTTGAGCTGCCACTCGAGGTGTTGCTGCAGGCTCTGTGGCGCGGCGTTCTGCGGTTCGAAGCCGTCCTCGTCACCCCCGCCGCTGGCTCGCGAGGAGGCGCTGCCACCGTAGTCGCTCGCCTCGCCGTGGAAGCGGTCGTCCTCCCATTCCGGCGCGAGTTCTTCGGACGGGGTGGCGGTGGACTCGTCGTCCTTGGCGGACTTGGGGGTTTCCTGGCGGGACGGGTAGTCGTTATCGAAGTCCGGCCCGTCCGTGGACTCGCCGTCCGGATCGGCTTCCGCCTCGGCATCCTCGGCGAACTCGAGCAGCGGGTTGCCTTCGGCAATCTGGCGGAGCTCCGCTTCGAGCTCCAGCTGCGACAACTGCAGCAGGCGGATGGCCTGCTGCAGCTGGGGCGTCAGCGTGAGCTGCTGGTTGAGGCGAAACTGGAGTCCGGGTTTCATGCCTGCGATGCGTTAGGGGTTCAATGGCATCCTAACCCCATGCGACGTGCACAACCAGCATCCGCGCAGGCCGGACGTTCCGGCCGAATTCGCGTCACGCCCAGGCGTGGATCAGATCCGGAATTCACGTCCCAGGTACACCTCACGGACCTTCTCGTCGGCGAGGATGTGCTGCGGCGTGCCGCGGGCGAGCACCTCGCCGTCGTTGAGGATGTAGGCGCGGTCGCAGATGCCCAGGGTCTCGCGGACATTGTGGTCGGTGATGAGCACGCCGATGCCGCGTTCCTTCAGGTGACGGACGATGCGCTGGATCTCGCCCACGGAGATGGGATCGACGCCCGCGAACGGTTCATCCAGCAGCATGTAGCGCGGCCGTGCGGCGAGGGCGCGGGCGATCTCGACACGGCGACGCTCGCCACCGGACAGGCTGATGCCTTTCTGGTCGGCGATGTGGGCGATCTTGAGTTCGTCTAGCAGGCTGTCCAGTTCGTCGTCGCGCTGCTTCTGGGTCATGCCCTCGCGCAGTTCCAGCACCGCCATGATGTTGTCCGACACGCTGAGCCGGCGGAACACCGACGCTTCCTGGGGCAGGTAGCCGATGCCCAGCTTGGCGCGCGCGTGCATCGGCAGGCCGGTGATGTCCTTCTCGTCGAGCTTGATCACGCCGGCGTCGGCCTGGATGAGGCCGACCACCATGTAGAAGCAGGTGGTCTTGCCGGCACCGTTGGGACCGAGCAGGCCGACGACCTCGCCTTCGCTGATGGAAAAAGCGAAGTCGCGAACCACCTTGCGGGCGCGGAAACGCTTTTGCAGGCCTTGGGCTGAAAGCATCGGGTCAGGGCTTCTTCGGGGTGGGGGCGGGCGTGGCCGGCTTCGCGGGCGCGGCGCCCGGCGGCGGGTTCTTCGGCTGGAAGGTCATGTGCACGGGGGCGCCGCCGGAGCTTTCGCCGGTCATCGTGCTGTCCTTCGTGTTGTACGTGAGCTTGTCGCCTTCGGCGCTGCCCTTCACCGGCTGCTTGACCTTCGCGTTGCCCGTGAGCACGGCGTAGTCCTGGTCGACCTTGTAGTCGATGTTCAGGGCCTGGCCGTCCATCGGGTTGTCATCGTCGTCCAACTGGTGGATGGTGGCCGGCTTGCCGTCGACGATGATGCGCGTGATCGAGTTGTTGGCGTCGAGGAAACCCGTCGCCTTGTCGCCGGTGATCTTCAGCGTGCCCTGGGTGATCACCACGCTGCCCGTCCAGATGACCTTGCCGTTGGGCTGCTGCGAGCCGTCGAAGGATTTGGAATCGACGTTGGCCGGCTGCTGGCGGTCGGACTGCTTGGCGGCCACGGGCAGGCTGGCCACCAGCGCCAGTCCGAGCACCGCGAGGAGGGCCTTAGCGCTTGGCGGGCAGGTACGTGCTGTGGACTGCATCGAGGAGCTCCAGGTGCTTGGTATCGAGATTGGCGCGCATGCCAACGCCATTCATTGTAGAGGTTCCCTGGACGATCCGGGCTGCCTCGGCCGTCTCCAGGCGGTTCTCCTTGGGCCACGCGGTGACCTCGGAGGTGTCGATGCTGGCCGGCGGCGTCTGCGCGAAGGCCACGCGGTCCATGTGGACCTTGCCCTGCAGTTTCAGCACGGTGCCATCCTTGTTGACCCAGCCGTACTGCGAATGGCCCTTCCACGGCGGCACGTCCACTTCCTTGGTGGACGGCAGCACGAAGTCGGGCGCGTTGATATAGAGCGAATCGTCACCCTCGCGCCGCTCGAGGTGCGGGGCGATGAGGGTGAAGGCCAACTTGCCCTGCTCGTTGTAGGAGTCCAGGTCGAAGTTGGTCAGCACGTAGCCCGAGCGCGGTGGGCCGACGAAATCCTGCAGTTTCTTCTGCGGTGCCACCCAGTAATACAGCAGCACGCTGGCGCCCAGCGCCACGACGAGGATGCCGGCGATGCCACCGGCGCTGCGATCCTTGAGCAGGTTGAGTGCGCTCACTGCCAGCGATCCCGTTCGGCTTCGGCCTTGCCCTGGGCGGCAAGGATCATGTCGGCGACTTCGCGGGCGGCGCCGTAACCACCGGACAGGCGGGTACGCCAGTGGGCGCGCTCCGCCACCCAGGGGTGGGCATTGGCCACGGCGACCGACAGCCCGGCGATGCCCATGGCTGGCAGGTCGGGGAGGTCGTCGCCGACGAAGGCGGCCTGCTCCGGCGTCAGGCGCAGGGCGCTGAGCAGCTCGTTGAGGCAGGCGCGCTTGTCCTTCTGGCCCTGGTAGACGTGCGGGATGCCCAGCTCCTCGGCGCGCAGGGAGACCGGATGGCTGATCCGCGCGGTGATGATCGCGACCTTGATGCCGTTTTCCTGCAGGCGCTTCAGGCCGAGGCCGTCATGCACGTGGAAAACCTTGGTTTCGCGACCGTCCTCGCCGTACCAGAGGCGACCGTCGGTCAGCGTGCCATCCACGTCGAAGACGACGATGCGCACGCGGGCCGCACGTTCGGCGATATCGGCGGGAATGTCGGTGTAATGCGTATAGGCCATGGGATCGATATGGGGACGAAAGGGCGCGTCGGGGAGCCGCGCCGGGTCCGGTCGTCAGACGACGCGGGCGCGAAGCAGGTCGTGGATGTTCAGCGCGCCGACCACCTTGCCGGAGGGGTCGGTGACCAGCAGCGCGTTGATCTGGTGTTTTTCCATCAGCTGGGCCGCCTCGACGGCCAGCTTGTCCGAGCCGATGGTCTTCGGGCCGCGGGTCATCAGTTCGCCCACGGTGGCGCCGCGCAGGTCCACATCGTCGTCGTCGAGCGCGCGGCGAAGATCGCCGTCGGTGAACACGCCGAGCAGGTGGCCCTCGCCGTCGATCACCGCAGTCATGCCCAGGTGCTTGCGGGTCATTTCCACCAGCGCCTCGCTGACCGAGGCGTCCACGCCGATGCGCGGCACGTCGTCACCGGTATGCATGACATCGGCGATGTGCAGCAACAGGCGGCGCCCGAGGCTGCCGGCCGGATGCGAACGGGCGAAGTCGTCCGAGGTGAAGCCACGGGCCTCGAGCAGGGCCACGGCCAGGGCATCGCCCATGACCAGGGCGGCGGTGGTGCTGGAGGTCGGTGCAAGCCCGTGGGGACACGCCTCGGACGGCACGTTGGCGTCGATGTTGACCTCGGCCTGCCGCGCCAGCGACGACCGCGGGTTGCCCGTGATGGCGATCAAAGGTATGCCCTGGCGCTTTACCGCGGGCAGGATGAAGAGCAGTTCGTCCGTTTCCCCGGAATAGGAGATGCCCAGCAGGATGTCGTCGGGCTGGATCATGCCGAGGTCACCGTGGCTGGCCTCGGCGGGGTGGACGAAGAACGATGGGGTGCCCGTGGAGGCCAGCGTGGCGGCGATCTTGCGGGCCACGTGGCCGGACTTGCCCATGCCGGACACCACGACACGTCCCTTGCAGGCCAGGATCATCCGGCACGCCTCGACAAAGGTGGCGTCGATCTTCGTTTCCAGCGCACGGATGGCCGCGGCTTCCGTGACGATCACCGTACGGGCGCTGCGCACGACGGCTTCGACGTTCACGGCGGAATGATCGGTGGGCGGGGCGGTGCGGGCGTTCATGCGGCCTCGGGAGTCCGGGTGGTGGCTTCTGACCCGGGATGTCCATTTCTGCGACACCGGATTTCCATTACCATTACATATTCTCATTTTATCGGCGCCGCCATCGACCGGTGGTTCAGGGTCCGTTTCGGAACCCTCCCGGGCGCGGCCCACCCCCCTCATCGGAGAACCCATGGACGCTGCGCGCATCCAGGCATTGATCGAAGCCGGCCTGCCCGGTGCCAGGGTCGCCGTTCACGGCGACGACGGCGTTCATTTCGAAGCCGAAGTCGTCTCGGACCAGTTCGCCGGCAAGCTGCCGCTGGCCCGTCACCGCCTCGTCTACGCGACGCTGGGCGACCTCATGGGCGGTGCCATTCACGCCCTGGGCCTCAAAACCCTCACTCCCGACGAAGCCGCCGGCCGCCGCTGATTCCAGCGCGCCAGGCGACACGCTCGTTCTGTTTACCTTCCCAAGGCATCTCCTTCCATGGCCAAGATCCTGATCAGCGGCGGCCAGCCGCTCAACGGTGAAGTGGGCATCTCCGGCGCGAAAAACGCCGTACTGCCCATCCTCGCGTCCTGCCTGCTCGCCGACGAGCCCGTCAGCATCGGCAACGTGCCGCACCTGCACGACGTCACCACCTTCATCGAACTGCTCGGTCGCATGGGCGTGCGCGTGGTGCTGGACGATCGCATGAAGATGCACATCGACCCGCGCCCGGAAAACTCCTGTGTGGCGCCCTACGACCTGGTGCGCACCATGCGCGCCTCGATCCTGGTGCTGGGCCCGCTCGTGGCGCGCCACGGCAAGGCCGAAGTGTCGCTGCCCGGCGGCTGCGCCATCGGTTCCCGGCCGGTCGACCAGCACATCCGCGGCCTGCAGGCGCTGGGCGCCGAGGTCACCGTCGAGAACGGCTACATCAAGGCCCGCGCCGGTCGCCTGAAGGGCGCCCGCATCGTGATGGACATGGTGACCGTCACCGGCACCGAGAACATCCTGATGGCGGCGACGTTGGCTTCGGGCACCACGGTGATCGAGAACGCCGCCCAGGAGCCGGAAGTGGTCGACCTCGCCCACTGCCTGATGGCGATGGGCGCCAAGATCGACGGCGTCGGCACGTCCACGCTGATCGTCGAGGGCGTCGAGCGCCTGCACGGCGCGCACTACGAAGTGCTGCCGGATCGCATCGAGACCGGCACCTTCCTGGTCGGCGCGGCGATGACCGGCGGCAAGGTGCGCGCCCGCGGCGCGCGTGCCGACACGATGGATGCGGTGCTGCAGAAGCTGGAAGAGTCCGGCGCGCATATCAGCACCGGTCCGGACTGGATCGAGCTGGACATGGGCGGGCGCCGTCCCAAGGCGGTCAACCTGGTGACGGCGCCTTATCCCGCGTTTCCGACCGACATGCAGGCGCAGTTCACCGCGCTCAACTGCATCGCCGAAGGCGTGGGCGTCATTACGGAGACGGTGTTCGAGAACCGCTTCATGCACGCGCTGGAACTGCAGCGGCTGGGCGCCGACATCCGCCTGGAAGGCAATACCGCCATCATCACCGGCGTGCCGAAGATGACGGGTGCGCCGATCATGGCCACGGATCTGCGTGCGTCGGCCTGCCTCGTGCTGGCCGGCCTGGTCGCCGAGGGCGACACCACGGTCGACCGCGTTTACCACATCGATCGCGGCTACGAGAACATCGAGGAAAAGCTGGGCGTGCTGGGCGCGCATATCCGGCGTCTGCCGGGCTGATCCTCGCTCATCGGCGGGTCGGCGCAGTGCCCTCATGACCGCAGGAGCGCACGCTGTGCGCGACATCTTTTGAGGCTGTGCGCCGAATCCTGCGCGTCACGTCAAAAATGTCGCGTCACATGTGGAGTGTTGCGAAGGGATATCGCGCACAGCGTGCGCTCCTACGGGTCGAGGGTTATTTGCCCTCGAACCGCACCAGCTCCAGCGTCAGGTCGCCACCGTCCTTCTGCGCCAGCTTGACCGGTACCGGATATTTCGCCGGCGCATACCAGGCGTTGAAGCCGCGGTCGGCGTCGGTCCGGTCGACGCGCACGGTGTCGAACGTGCCCGCGGGCACCTTCACTTTCTCCTTGCCCGACACCTTGAACTGCTGGTTCTCCACTTCTTGCTTCACCGCGACGGGGAAACTGGCCTGCTGCTTGCCATCGCGCAATGCCACGCCCAGGGCCAGGGGCAGCGTATTGCGCTCGATCATGCCCTGCGCCGCCGGGTAGCTGAAACTCTTGCTGTTGTCCTTGACCTGCACGGTGTTGCCCTGCACGGTCATGTCGCGGGTCTTCTGCTTGAAGGACGCATCCAGCTGGTAGTGGTAGCTGACCACCTGAGGCACGGAGCCAGCCCAGGTGAACCGCGAGGTTTCCGTCGAATTGGCCCCCAGCGCCGCGGCCAGGCCCGCCGTACCCTTGGTGGTGTTCGTGTATTCGTACTGGCCGTTGCCGGCCGCTTTCAGCACGATGGTGGCCTCGCCGAGCGGACTGCCGCCCTGCAGGACGTTATAGGTAGCGGTGAAGGACTGCGGCACGCTCGCGGCGAACGCGGCGGCGGGCAGGGCGAGGGCCAGCGCGAAGCCGGCGCGGATCAGTGGGTTCTTCATGGTTCCGATTCTAGCCACGCCGGCTGAATGCGCGTCGACGCGCCCACCCGGCGAACCACAAGGCGCCCGACGCCCCATGGCCGCGCCCGACGCGCCGGTGGGGGGGGGGTAGGAGCGCACGCACGTGCGCGAACCCTCCATATCACCTACCGCGAACGAGGCCATGCCCCACACCCAAGCCGGCGTTTCCGACCGCAAAACTAAAGCCGATTGCTCTTGTGTTGTGGCCTTTGCTCTTGGCGAAAAACGCCCCGCATCTCCCTACGCACGGCCTCATTCGCGATAGGCAAGGGTGAGGGTTCGCGCACGTGCGTGCGCTCCTACGCCAAGTGCCGGGGATACGGGGTTGTACGGCTGGGGAGACGGGTTAGTCGACCAGGAATATGGGGTTAGACGGCCAGGGCAGCTGGAGTAAGCGGCGATGTCAGCGGCTGCCCGTCGAAGAGGGGCGTGCCCTGCCAGCGCAGGCGGCCCGTGGCGATGGCGCGGACGACGGCGGGCAGCAGGGTGTGTTCTTCCACCAGCAGGCGCTCGGCCAGGGAGGCTTCGCTGTCGTCCGGGCGCACGTCGATACGTGCCTGCGCCACGACGGGGCCACCGTCCAGCTCTGCCGTGACGAAATGCACGCTGGCGCCGTGCTCGGCGTCGCCCGCGTCCAGGCACTGGCGATGCGTGTGCAGGCCACGGTATTTCGGCAGCAGGGAGGGGTGGATATTGATCGCGCGGCCTTCCCAGGCAGCGACCACGGCGGCATCGATGATCCGCATGTAGCCGGCCAGCACCAGCAGGTCGGCGCCACTGTCCGCCACGTGGCCGAACAGGGCGCGGTCGAAATCGGCGCGGGTGGGAAAATCGCGCGGGTTGAGGGCGAGCGTGGGAATGCCCGCATCGCGTGCCACGGTCAACGCCCCGGCGCCGGCCTTGTCGCTGCCGACCAGGACGAACGTCACCGGAAGCCGCGCGGCGATCAGTGCGGCGAGGTTGCTGCCGCGCCCGGAAGCGAGCGCGGCGACACGCAGTGGGCGATCCACGGGCGCTTCAGGCGATGTGGACACGCTCGTCGCCGCTGGCAGCGACCACCGAGCCGATCGTCCAGGTATCGAGGCCGTGACCGGCGAGCACCGCTTTCGCCGCCTCCACCTGGTCGGCCGCGAGCAGCACGGTGAAACCGATGCCGCAGTTGAAGGTGCGCCACATTTCCTCGCGGGTGACGTTGCCTTCGCGCTGCAGCCACTGGAACACGGGCGGCAGCGGCCACGAGGCGGCGTCGATCGACAGACCGAGGCCGTCGGGTACGACGCGGATGATGTTTTCCTTCAGGCCGCCGCCGGTGATGTGGGCCATGCCGTGCACGGCCACCTTGGCGATCAGTTCGAGCATCGGCTTGACGTAGATGGTGGTCGGGGCCATCAGGGCATCCACCAGGGTCGTGCCGCCGATGTCGCTGTCCAGCGGCGAGCCCGCGCGTTCCAGGATGCGCCGGATCAGCGAGTAGCCGTTGGAGTGCGGGCCCGACGAGGCCACGCCGAGGATGACGTCGCCGGCCACGATGGACGAGCCATCGTTCATCGCGGATTTCTCGACGGCACCGACCGTGAAGCCGGCCAGGTCGTATTCGCCCGGCGGGTACATGTCCGGCATCTCGGCGGTTTCGCCACCGATCAGCGCACAGCCGGCCAGCTCGCATCCGCGGGCGATGCCGCCGACCACGGACGCTGCGGTGTCCACGTCGAGCTTGCCGGTGGCGAAATAGTCGAGGAAGAACAGCGGCTCGGCGCCCTGTACCAGCACGTCGTTGACGCACATGCCCACCAGGTCGATACCGATGGTGTCGTGGCGGCCGAGCTGGTGGGCGAGCTTGAGCTTGGTGCCCACGCCGTCGGTGCCGGAGACCAGCACCGGTTCCTTGTAACGTCCGGAAAGGTCGAACAGGCCGCCGAAGCCGCCCAGCCCGCCCATGACCTCGGGACGGAAAGTCCGCTTGACCATGGGCTTGATGCGCTCGACGAGCGCGTTGCCGGCATCGATGTCGACGCCTGCGTCGCGGTAGGTGAGGGAGCCCTGGTCGGAGGACATAAGCGGTTCCGGCGCGTATTGGAAACCGCGAATGATAACAGCAAGCGGGCACCCGGCCTTGGCCTGCACGCGCTTTGGATGGACGGCGTGCCAAGGTTTGGGCAGACTTCCCGTCTTCACAAAGCGACGCCACGACCATGCGCCCAGCCCGTCTCCTCGTCTTCCTGACGCTCCTCGTGGCCGCCTGCATCGGCCCCGCGATGGCGCAGACCTCCCTTTACACGGTGACCGTGCCCGTAGCCGACACCAGTGCGGCGGTACGTGACCAGGCCTTCGCCAACGGGCTGACCCAGGTCCTGGCGCGGGCTTCCAACGGCGCCGACCCTCGCGGCAAGCCGGGCTATGCCCAGGCGATGAAGCAGCCCGGCGGCCTGGTGCAGCAGTACCAATATGCCCGCACCGGAGGCGCCAACGGCGCCCCGCTCAGCCTGGATATCGTGTTCGATCCCGGTGCGATCCGCCGCGTGCTGGCGGTGGGCGACGCGGCCGTCGCCGCGCCCAAGGCCCCGGTACTGGTGGTTGCACGCGATGCCAGCGGCAAGCTGCTCAGCCAGCAGGACCTCCTGCCCCTGGCGCAGATGGCCGATACGCGCGGCTACCAGATCGTGGTGCCCAAGCCCGACGCCGTGCCGGACGTCAAGGCGTTGGCCGGCGGTGATCCCGCCGCGGTCGCCAACGCAGCCCGGCAGTACAACACCGGCGTCGTCCTGGTCGGTAACATCGGTGACGACCAGACCGACTGGACCCTGGTCTCGGCCGGCAAGACCACCAGCTGGAAGGACAGCGGTGAAGCCCGTGCGGCCCTGCTGAGCAATGGTGCCAACGCCATGGCCGACAAGCTGGATCGCCAGTTCGCCGCGACGCAGGGTGGCAGCACCTCGGGCAAGGTCTGGGTGTCGGGCCTGCATTCGGCGTCCGACTACGCCGGGTTGCTGGCCACGTTCCAGAACGATCCCTCGATCAAGACGGTGGCGCCGGTCGCCGCCAGTGCCGACGGCGTGCTGTTCACCGTCAATGCCGCCGCCCCGCTGGCCCGCCTGGTCGCCGGCTACGCCTCGGCTGGCCATGTGCTGGCTGCCGATCCCCACGACGGCGCCGATCTCGCCGTGCGCTGGGTGCCCTGACGCCATGACGCACGACACCTCACGCCGCTGGCAGATGCTCGCGATCATCGCGGTCATCGCCTTCCTCATCTGGCTGCTCGCCCCGGTGCTGATGCCGTTCGCCATCGCCGGCATGCTGGCCTACCTGGGCGACCCCCTGGCCGATCGCCTGCAGCGGCTGGGCATGGGTCGCGGCTGGGCGGTCAGCATCGTGTTCACCGTCATTACCCTGGTCTTCGTCGGTGTGCTGCTCCTGCTGGTGCCGTTGATCGAGCACCAGTTCGAAAACCTGTCCGAGAACCTGCCGCGCTACGTTGACTGGGTGCGAACCACGGCCCTGCCGTGGATCCAGGTGCGTCTGCATCTGGACGCCAACGTCTTCGATACCGACCGCCTGTTGGCGACCATCCGTGAGCACATCGGCTCGGTAGGCAGCATGGCCGCCGCGGCGATGACCAAGCTCACGCAGTCGGGCATGGGCGTGGTGATGTGGTTGACCAATCTCGTGCTGATCCCGGTCGTGGCGTTCTATCTGCTGCGCGACTGGGACACCATGATCGCGCACATCCAGCGCCTGCTGCCCCGTTCGATCGAGCCCACCGTGGTGCGCCTGGCGCGTGAGTCCGACCAGGTGCTGGGCGCCTTCGTCCGCGGCCAGCTGCTGGTGATGCTTGCCCTGGGCGTGTTCTACGGCCTCGGGCTGACCCTGGTCGGCATCTCGATCGGTCCGCTGATCGGCATGGTGGCCGGCCTGCTCAGCTTCGTGCCCTACCTCGGCTTCATGATCGGCTTCGTCGCGGCCCTGATCGCCGCGCTGGTGCAGTACGGCGACTGGACCCACGTGATCCTGGTCGGCGTGGTGTTCACCGTGGGCCAGCTGCTGGAAGGCTACGTGCTGGTGCCGCGCCTGGTCGGCGGCAAGATCGGCCTGCACCCGGTCGCGGTGATCTTCGCCGTACTGGCGGGCGGTCACCTGTTCGGCTTCCTCGGCGTGTTGCTGGCCCTGCCGGCTGCCTCCGTGGTGGTGGTGCTGTTGCGCTACGTGTTCGCGCGTTATCGCGAGAGCGACCTCTACATGGAACCCGCGCCGCCGGCAACGGTGGCGCACAAGCTGGATGTGGACGTGGATGTCGACGTGCGCGTGCGACCGCGGCCGGACGATCCCCTGCCGCCGGTCGATCGCGCCCCATGAGCACCCAGCTTCCTCTCGCGTTGCGCTGGCCGAGGCGCCAGCGCTTCGAGCACTTCCACGCGGGCGACAACGCGGCGGCCGTGGAGGCCGTGCGTGCGGCCGCCGTCGACGCGTCGGCGCCATGGGTGTTCGTGGCGGGGCCGCTGGGCAGCGGGCGTACGCACCTGCTGATCGCGGCCTGCCAGGCCGCCATCGATGCGGGGCGCACCGCGCAGTACCTTCCGCTGGCGGGCCTGCGCGGGCCGCGGGCCGCCGCCATCCGCGGCATGGCCGGCAGCGATGTGCTGGCCATCGACGATATCGATACGATCGCGGGCGAGGCCGATGCCGAGCACGCCTTGTTCGACACGTTCAATGGCTATCGTGCCGAAGGCTGCACGCTGCTCTTCTCGGCACTGGGTGCACCGGTGTCCCTGGACATCGCGTTGCCCGACCTTCGCTCGCGGCTGGGGTCGCTGACCCAGGCCCTGCTCAAGCCACTGGCCGATGCCCAGCGCCGTGCGGTGCTGCGCGAACAGGCCGGCGCCCGTGGCATCGAACTGGACGACGTGGTGCTGGACTGGCTGTTCGCGCACCACGCCCGCGACCTGGGCACCTTGCTCGACCTGCTGGATACCCTCGACCGCGCGTCACTCGCCGCACAGCGACGGGTGACGGTGCCGTTCCTGCGCAACCTGCTGAAGAACGACTAGAGATCGATCTCGCCGATCAGCTCGCGGTTGGCGGGCGTGTTATCCCTCACGCCGTACACCTTCAGCTGCTTCGACTCGGGCCAGTGCTCGACGATCAGGTACGTACGCTGCGAGGCCGAGCCACTGAGGAAGACCGGAATGTCGTCGGGACCACCCCTGTCGTAACGACCCATGCGTTCGTGAAGATGCCCCGCGAATATGGCAGCCACCTTGTGTCGCTTCAGCAGCTTCTGCAGGTCGTTCGACCACGAGGTACGCAGCGTGCCGGGCTGGTGGGTATGGACCAGGACCAGGTCGCTCACCCGCGGGTCGCTGTAGTCGGGCAGGTAGGTCTGGAGCCACGGCACGCTGGACGTCACCCGGTAGTGATAGCTGTAAGGACCGAAGCCCCAGTCCATGCTGGCCGAATACTCGGGAAAGTTATTCAGCTGCAGCTGGATGACGCGGTCCCAGCCATCGGCCTTGAAGGCATACGACCAGCTGCCCTGCTTGAGAATGCCACCCGAGGGGTACGGCGTCGCCCGCATGTCGAAGCCGAGCACGTTGCCGTTGGTCCGATGCCAGTGCACGTGGTGGGCGAGGTTGTCCAGTGCTTCCATGGCGCAGTAAAGCAGTTTGCACACGGCGTTGGTCAGGTTGTTCTGGTAGTCGTGATTGCCCAGGCCGTAATACAGCCCGCTGCCGAGGGTTGCGAACAATTCGCTGATCTTCTGCTGCTCGGATCGTTTGCTCTGCGAGGTAATGTCGCCGTTGACGATCACGGGGATCGATTGCCCTGGATACTGGCGGCGAAACGCATCGATGCTCCGGTATTGCTCGCGGATCAACGCTTCCGCCAGGGCCTTGTCGGCCTTGTCCGAGTGTTCGCCCGCGTCGGTGGCGGGGGTCCACGGGTATTGCGGGTCCGAGGTGACCACCATGATCCGTGGCTGTTCCGCATGGGCCGCGGCGACGGCGAAGAGCGCCGTCGCCAGCCATGAGGCGCGTGCTCCCGTTGCCCGGAACGGGCTGTTTTTTTTCATGACGACATCCTTGTTCGTTGCGTGTGTCGGTGTCAGACGGTGCCGACGTCGACGGTAGCGATGAGTTCGCGTCCTTCCGGATCGTTGTTGCGCACGGCGAAGACGCGCAGCACCCTGGCCACGGTGTCGTGCTCCACGATGAGATAGGTGCGCTGGCTGGCGGATCCACTCAGGAAGACCGGCACGCCGTTGATGCTTCCATATCGGCCCAACCGGAAATGCAGGTGGCCCGCGAAGACCGCGGCGACGTGGCCGGCGGCCAGTGCCTCGCCGAAACCTTCCGAGTAGCCATCCGCGGAATGCACATGCGCTATGGCGAAATCGTACGCCCGGTCGGCCGGCGTGCCGTACCTGGGCACGCTGAGATGGGTGTACAGCACGTTCTTCAGCCAGGGTAGCGACGACCCGATGTCGAAGCGTGACGGACGGATACCCTCGGTGGACGCGAAGGAGACCTCGTAGGTCGGGTAGTTGTTCAGCTGCACCTGGAGCACTCGCTCCCACCCCGGCGTGTTGACGGCGTAGGCGAGGCTGCCCTCATAGCGATTGCCGGGAAACCCGGGTTGGACGCTGAAATCGAATGAGACCTTGTCGGGCTTTGCCATGACGTGCTGCACGATCCCCAGCACGCTGTCGCGCGCGCAGCCGTTGTTGTAGCAGCCCGATCCATCCTCCTGAAAAATGTTGTTCTGGTAGTCGTGGTTACCCAGTCCCAGATAGACGTTGTCGCCCAGGATGCCCAGCAGTTCATCCATGACCGCGCGTTGCCAGCCGTGCCCATAGGCGGTGAGGTCGCCATTGATGAAGACGGGGATGGTCTGGTCGGGCCGCCTGGCGCGGTACGCGGCGATGCTGCGGTATTGCTCCTCGATCAGTTGCCGGGAGCGGATCTTGCGCACCTCATCGGTTTCGCCCGGCGTGTCCGTCCAGGGGTACTGGGGATCCGAGGTGACGATCATGGTCTCGACCGTCGCATGCGCGGAGGGCCCATGAAGCAAGGCGGTCAGGCCCGCTGCGAACGCGAACGCGAACCGGGTGCATGATAAGGGAATAGGGAACATGCTGAACTCCTTGTCGGTAGAGGCTTGCGAACGTCCGGTTCGCGACGACAAGGTACGCTGCCGAAGACGCCATGGTCTGTCAGGCAACGAGAAGCTGCGGCGAGGGATTACCCTCGCCGCGTGTCGGATTATTCCCCGAGCAGGCGCGCCGTAGCGTTCGCCTTGATGACGTCGGTCATCGCGGCGGCCACCTTGTGGTTACCGGCGATGATGTTGCCGCTCTCGGGCAGGCCTTCGCGGCCGGCGAAGTCGCCGTAGACGCCACCGGCTTCGCGGACCAGCAGCGCGCCCGCGGCGATATCCCATACGTTGAGGCCCGGTTCGAAGAAACCGTCCATGCGACCGGCGGCCACGTAGGCCAGGTCGAGCGCGGCGGAGCCCATGCGGCGGATGTCCTCGGCTTCCTTGAGCAAGGCCGAGGTCATGGCCAGCTGCGGCTCGAGGTGGTTACGCGCGCGGTAGGGATAACCCGTGGCGAGCAGGGCGCCGGCGATGCCTTCGCGCTTGCCGACCCGGATGCGGCGGTCGTTGAGGTAGGCGCCATCGCCCTTGCTGGCGGTGAACAGTTCATCGCGCAGGGGATCGAACACCACGCCGTAGACCGGCTCGCCCTTTTCAACCAGCGCGATGGACACGCAGAAGTGGGGGATGCCGCGCAGGTAATTGTGGGTGCCGTCCAGGGGATCGATGACCCACACCAGCGGGCCCTTGCCGATCTGCCCGGATTCCTCACCGAGGATGGCGTGGGTGGGGTAGGCGCGGCGCAGTTCCTTGATGATTTCGGCTTCGGCGAGGCGATCCACCTCGGAGGCGAAATCCATCCGCTGCTTTTCGACGACCGCAAGGCCTTCGAGGCGATTCATGTAGCGCAGGATGATGTTTCCTGCGGAGCGCGCGGCACGCGACGCGACGTTGACGGCGGGTCTTGGCATGGATATCGACTTGGTAAAAGAACAGGGGAGGGCGGTCGGGCCGCCTCGGTCGACGAGTCTAACACCCGCATGCCCCATGCCCAAGTCATTGCCGTTGTAGACTTTCCGGCCCTCGTCCAGCCTGCCCGTCGCCCATGGCCCTTTCCGAACTCCACGACCGCCTTCGCTTCGTCCTGGTCCGCACCTCGCACTCGGGCAACATCGGCTCAGCTGCGCGCGCCATGCGGACCATGGGCTTCGACCGGCTCACGCTGGTGGCGCCGCATCGCTTTCCCGATCCCGAAGCCACCGCCCTGGCCGCCGGTGCCGACGACGTGCTCGGGCAGGCGGCCATCCACGACGACCTGGTGGCGGGCCTGGCCGGTGCCACGTTTTCGCTGGGGCTGTCGGCACGCCGCCGAGGCGTCAACCTGCCCGAACTCGACCCCCGCGAAGGCGCCGCCCAGGCGATCGCCGCAGCACGGCGCGGCGAGCAGGTCGCCCTGGTCTTCGGCAACGAGCGCACCGGCCTGGAGAACGACGAGTTGGCGCGCTGCCATGCCATGGTACGCATTCCCAGCGTCGACGATTTCAGCTCGCTGAACCTCTCGCAGGCGGTGCAGGTGGTGGCCTATGAACTGCGCACGGCGCTGCTGGCGGATGAGTCGCCCGTTGTCGTGCCGCCGAGCCTCGATGCGGATGCGGCCCCGGCCGATGCCGAACAGCTCGAGCGCTTCTTCACGCACCTGGGCGAGATGCTCGACGACATCGAGTTCCACAAGGGACGCTCGCCCACCACGATCATGCTCAAGCTGCGCAAGCTGTTCCTGCGTGCTCGGCCGGAGCTGCGTGAGCTGCGCATCCTGCATGGCATCCTCGCCGATGCACAGCGCATGGCCTCGCTGGCGCATGGCAAGGATGGCGCCGGCTGAAACGAACGGCGCCGGCTAGAACAGGTCGCGCGCGAAACCCAGCAACGCGCGGCTGAAGCTGGCCGACGCCACGACGATCGCCAGCGTGCTCGTCCACACCGCTACCAGCAGCGCTCCGTCGCGCTCCACCAGCGCGAAGGCGAACGCGATCAGCATGCCGCCGAAGACATAGTTGGTGAACGGGATCGGCAGGGCCAGCAGGATCCCGATCAGGATCATCACGGCACCGGACACGAAGGTAAAGGGGCGTCGGGTCAGCCGCTGCAGTCGCGGCTGGCACAGCTTCTCCAGGCGGCGGGTCACCGGTTCGATGCGGTCGAGGAATCGCAGCAGGCCAGCACGGGAGAGCGTACGCCGACGCAGGAAGCCCGGCACCCAGGGGTGTTCCAGGCCAATCAGCATCTCCAGCCCCAGGGCCACCACCAGCACCCCCATGATGCCGCCGATGCCCAGCGGCACCGGAATGAAATTGGGGATGGCCAACAGGAGCAGCAGGAAGCCGAAGGCACGCCGCTTCAGCGGCTCGAGCAGTCCCTCCACGGTGATCCGTTCGCCCGGTGCGGCGTGAAGGGCTGCGCGGAGCAGAGCGGCGGTCTTTTCTTCGCGGGGCTCGGTAGGGGTCATGCCCCGACTGTCGCGGGCGGGGCTTGAACCCGTGCTTTACGTGGGCCGGTGATCCGGCCTCACTCCGCGCCGTGGGACGGTTCGTTGCCCGCCGGACCGACCAGCAGCTTGTCGATGCGGGCGCCGTCCATGTCCATCACCTCGAAGCGGTTGCCCCGCCAGACGAAGAACTCGCCCGCACGGGGGATGTGGCCGAACTGGGCCGTCATCATGCCGGCCACGGTGCGGAAATCGTGGTCTTCCTCGTTGGGGAGCTGGTCGATCTGCAGCAGCTCGCGCAGGTCGTCCGCCGGCAGGCTGCCGTCGATCAGCCAGCTGCCGTCGTCGCGTCGCACGATGGGGCCCTCGCGCTCGTCGTCGTCCGCGGCGGGGGCGGTGGCGCCGATCACGGCGGTCAGCAGGTCGTTGAGCGTCACCAGGCCCTCGATGTCGCCGTACTCGTCCACGGCCAGGGCCAGCTGCGTATCCGCGTCGCGAAACGCCTCCAGCAGGTCGAGCGCCCGTGCGGTGGACGGCACGAAAAGCGGTTTGACCACGCGCGCGAACAGGTCGAACTCACCCCGCTCGAAGCCGGCCACCAGCGATTTCACCTCGACGGTGCCGATTACCTCGCGCTCGTCGCCGCGGTAGACCGGATAGCGGGAAAACTGCGATTCGCGCAGCACCTCGAGGTTGTCTTCCCGCGAGGCCGCCACGTCCAGCCAGGCGATCCGCATCCGCGGGGTCATCACCGAACCCACGGCGCGATCGCCCAGCCGCAGCACGCGGTTGACCATGTTGCGCTCGTCGCTGTCGAGGATGCCCTGTTCGGCGCTTTCGGCAACCAGCAGCCGGATCTCTTCTTCGGTGGCCGCCGACGAGGTGCCGGCCCGGTTCAGCCGCAGCAGGTGCAGGATGCCGCTGGACAGGTGGTTGAGCAGCCAGACCATGGGCAGGGTGATCCGCGAGATCACCAGCATTGGCACGGCGATCTGGCAGGCGATGCGTTCCGGGGCGGTCAGCGCGGCGCGCTTGGGCACCAGCTCGCCGATCACAATTTGCACTAGCGACATGTAGACGAAGCCGGTCAGCCAGCCGGCGACGCGTGCGTACGGCTCGAGCCAGGCCGGGCCGCCCCCGTGCAGCAGCTGGGCGAAGTGCTCGCCCAGCCGGTCGCCCGCGATGGCGCCGGTCACCAGGATGATGAGGGTCATGCCCACCTGCACCGTGGACAGGAAGCGCTCCGGGGACTCGGCCAGCTGCAGCGCCACCCGGGCGCGACGGCTGTCGCGCGACATGGCCTTCAGCCGGCTCTTCCGCGAGGCGACCACCGACATCTCCGACAAGGCGAAGAAGGCGTTACCCAGGGAGAGCACGAGGACGAGCAGGAGTTCGGTGAGCATCGGTGGCTTATATAGCAGACCTGCACGCTTACGGTCGTGGACGATAGAGGCATACCCCGCGCCGCTCCGGTAACATTAGCGTCACATTTCCCCCGTTCCCCCAGGCGACGCCATGTTTTCTCTCCAGACGATCTTCGGCAAGGGCGACAAGTTCTACGGTCTGCTCGAGGCCAGCGCGGAAGCCGCTCGCGAAAGCGCCCGGGCCATGCACGAGCTGGTCACCAAGACCGACCGCACCCCGGTGATGGCCGCCTTCAGCACGGCGCGCGCCCGCGAGAAGGCCCTGCACGGGCAGATCGGCGAGGAACTGGTCAACACCTTCGTCACCGCGCTGGACCGTGAAGACATCGAGGCGCTGAATTCGGCGCTCTACAAGATACCCAAGACCATCGAGAAGTTCGCCGAGCGCTACGTGATCGTCGCCGAACGCCTCGGCGGCATCGACTTCGGCCAGCGAGCGGTGCTGCTGGAGCGCTCCGCCGAGGTGGTGGTGCAGATGATCGGCCAGCTGCGCCACGGCCTGAAGATCGACCCGGTAAAGAAGCTGCGCGACCAGCTCCAGGCCCTGGAGTCGGAAGCCGACCGCCTGCTGCTCGACCCCTACCGCACCCTTTACGCCGAGGGCTCCGATCCGCTCAAGGCCATCCTTGCCAAGGATCTGTTCGAGCTGGTGGAGAAGGCGGTCGACAAGTGCCGTGACGTCGGCAACGTCGTCTATTCCATCGTGCTCAAGAACTCCTGACGGCGGCCGCCCCATGAGCATGGTTATCGCGGTCGTCCTGATCGCCCTGGCGTTCACGTATATCAACGGTTTCCACGATACGGCGAACTCCATCGCCACCGTGGTGGCCACCAAGGTGCTGACCCCGGGCCAGGCGGTGCTGCTGGCCGCCGTCACCAACCTCGCGGGCGCGCTGTGGGGCACCGCCGTGGCTGCGACCATCGCGTCCGGACTGGTCGACACGGGGGTGGTCGACGTCGGCTCGCACCTGCTGATCAGCGCGCTGCTGGGCGCCACCATCTGGAACCTCATCACCTGGTGGCTGGGCCTGCCGTCCAGCTCCAGCCATGCGCTGGTGGGTGGCCTGTGCGGCGCTGCGCTGGCCGCGTCCGACGGCAACCTGCACGCGATCATCTGGTGGCAGGGTGGCGCGCACTGGTGGCTGGGCAAGGGCGTGGTGCCCAAGGTGATCGTGCCGATGATCGTCTCGCCGTTCCTGGGTTTCGTCATCGGCTTCCTGCTGATGGGCGCGCTGTACGCCTTGCTGGGCTTCTTCTCCCGGCAGAAGGGTCGCCTGCACCGCTTCGGTCGCACGCCGTTCGTCAACAGCTTCTTCGGCAAGGCGCAGATCCTCTCCGCCAGCGCCATGGGTCTGTCGCACGGCATGAACGACGCGCAGAAGAGCATGGGTATCATCGCCCTGGCGCTGGCGGGTGCCACCGCCGCCGGCCAGTTCGACCACCTGCCCACCGTGTTGCATTTCCTGCGCATCCCGCACGACCCCGCGGCAGCGGGTGGCTTTCCGATCCCGGTCTGGGTGAAGGTGGTCTGCGCGCTGACCATGGCCGGCGGTACCGCGGGCGGCGGCTGGCGGATCATCAAGACGCTGGGCCACAAGATGGTGAAGCTGCACCCGATCAACGGGTTTGCGGCGGAAGGCAGCTCGGCGGCCGTGATCCTCACCGCTTCGATGCTAGGCGTGCCGGTGTCCACGACCCACAACGTTTCCGCGTCGATCATGGGCGTCGGTGCCGCCAAGCGGTTCAACGCCATTCGCTGGTCGGTGGTGGAGCGCATGGTCTGGGCATGGATTCTGACCCTGCCGATTACTGCGGTGCTGGGGTATGTGCTGGTGAAGTTGGGGCGGCTGTTTTACTGATTTTTCCGAATAGGCTTTTTCGCTGTTAGGGCTCGCCTTCGGCATCGCGATTAGCCTTGGAGCCTTGGGCGTTGGAGCAAGAGCCGGCGGGTAGCCCCCTCGGTGCCACGCCTGCGGCGACCCGCTAGGGAAGGGCCGCTCCGCGGCCGTTTGTCTATTCCCCTACGGGGCGGGTCGGGCTTCGCCCGGGGATTTTTGATTCGCCATCCATGGCTCAGCAAAAATGGCCGGCCGTCCTGGCCGGCCCCGCTACGCGGCCTTGTCCGTTCGAATCCCTCGCCTGCGGCTACCGGCACCGAGGGGGCTACCCGCCGGCTCTTCCCGAAACTGAGGTGGCGTGTTGGGCGAGCAGCGAGTGGCGGTGAACGATGTAGTGGTCAGGGTATGGCGTCACCGCGTTGTTGGCGTTTCGCCCACATCGTGGGCTCCTACGCTAGGGGTAGGGCAGGTTGTGGAACGCGTGATCCGCGGGCTGGGTAGGAGCGCACGCGTGTGCGCGAACCCTCAACACCACCCAAGGCGGCTGATGCCGTGCGCATCAGGCAAGCGAGCGTTCCCAACAACGAAGCGAAACCTGGCTCTTAGCTTTTCCCACACGCAACCTCAGTCCGTGAAAGAGCCGGCGGGTGCCACCCTCGTGGCCGGTAGCCGCAGGCGAGGGCTTCGAACGGACAAGGCCCGCAGGGGGCCGGCCAGGACGGCCGGCCATTTTTGCTGAGCCATGGATGGCGAATCAAAAATCCCCGTTCGAAGCCCGACCCGCCCCGTAGGGGAATAGACATACGGCCGCGGAGCGGCCTTTCCTTGACGGGTCGCCGCAGGCGTGGCCGCGAGGGTGGCACCCGCCGGCTCTTGCTCCACGGCCTAAAGCTCCCGCTCCACCGCCTTAGGCTCTCGCTCCACGCTTAAAGCGCGTCAGCTTCCCCATTGACCAACTGCTCCAACTGGTCCCCCGTCGTGCCCAGTTCTTCAACGATGCGCGCCAGTTCCCGTTCGTCCAGGTAGTCGTAGGGCCGGTTCTCGCACAGGTGCAGGTAGGGCGAGCCGTCGAGGTCGGCCTCGGCGAGGTAGCCGGTGCGCTGTTCCCAGTTGAAGCGCAGGCAGCGACGTGCATCCACACCGGACAACGGGCCGATCGGGGTGGACAGGCGCAGGAAACGCTGGCCGTCGGCGTCTTCGAGCTCGGCCAGGTAGATGCCCTGGTGACGGCCGTCCGGCAGTTCCAGGTCGAAGCTGATGAGGTAGGGCTCGTTGTGGCGCAGCTTGTGGATGCCGCCGACGTGGGAGCGAACTGCTTCGAAGTGCCGCATGGTTACCTTGTCGATCTGTCCTCGGGGATACCGATGGTACGCTCAACCTCCCCGGGGAACATGCACGAAACGACCATGACCGATGAACGGGACGACCACGCGGCACGCACCCTTCGGGCGGCACGGATCATCGCGGCGGTCGCGGCCATTCCACGCGGGCGGGTGGCCAGTTACGGCGCGATCGCGGCCCGTGCCGGCTACCCGGGCAGGGCGCGGATGATCGGCCGCGTGCTGGGCGAGGCGCCCGACCGGGTCACGCTGCCCTGGCACCGGGTGCTGCGCGCCGATGGCCGCATCGGCATTCCGCCGGGCACGCGCGGCTTCCGTGAGCAATGTCGCCTGCTGAAGGCCGAGGGCGTCACCGTGAAGAACGGGCGGGTGCCGATGAGTGCCTTCGGCCTGGACCATGACCTGGACCGGGCCCTCTGGGGTGGCTGAATCGTCTCAGCGGTAGGTGGTGTCGACCACCTTCCAGTGCGCGGCGGGATCGCGCCGCAGGGCGTGGTCGAGCAAGGCGGCGTGGATATCGGCAAGCGCCTGCGGGTCGTCGAGTACATGGACCGTCGCCGCCAGCGGGTGACCCGGCGGACAATCGGAGCGGTGGTCCCGCATCAGGCAGGTGGCCTCGGTGACCGCACCGGTGAAGGCGATGCGCCCGCCGTCGGCACGGGCGCCAGGCGTGAAGGCCAGCAGGCAAACGGCCAGGGCGGCCGGCAAGGCACGGGCGGCAATCGGATGGTTCATGGGGCGCTCCTCGTGGAGACACAGGGCCGGGGTGTGTCGCGGGGCCACCGGCCTGGTGTCATTAGCTGCCCGTCCGCGTGCCGGGACTATCACCTTCCTCCTGTAACGGCGTGGGCCTACCTCAGCTTTAGCTGCCACCAACGGCCGATCGGGCGCGTCCGTTTGTTAGCATGTGCGGATGCAGTCCCAGGCCCTCGATCTCCTCAGTACCGTTTTCGGTTATCCCGGATTCCGCGGCCAGCAACAGGCCATCGTCGAGGAGGTCGCCGGCGGCGGCGACGCCCTCGTGCTCATGCCCACGGGTGGCGGCAAGTCGCTGTGCTTCCAGATTCCCGCCCTCATGCGCCCGGGCACGGGCATCGTGGTGTCCCCCCTGATCGCGCTGATGCAGGATCAGGTCGACGCGCTCACCGAGGCGGGTGTCCGTGCCCGCTACCTCAATTCCAGCCTCGACGCTGCCACCCAGCGCGAGGTGGAAGACCTGCTGCTCGCCGGCGAGCTGGACATGCTCTACGTCGCGCCGGAGCGCCTGATCACGGGGCGCTTCCTCGGCCTGCTCGATCGCATCCCCATTGCCCTGTTCGCCATCGACGAGGCGCACTGTGTATCGCAGTGGGGGCACGACTTCCGTCCCGAATACCGCGAACTGGCCATCCTGCACGAGCGTTTCCCCGAGGTGCCGCGCATCGCGCTCACCGCAACGGCGGACGAGCGCACCCGCGAGGAAATCGTCGACCGCCTGGGCCTGCACGAAGCCCGCCGCTTCGTGTCCAGCTTCGACCGCCCCAACATCCGCTACCGCGTGGCACCGCGCCAGAACGCGCGCCGCCAGCTGCTCGACTTCCTCGACGCGCATCGGGGCGAGGCCGGTGTCATCTATTGCCTCAGCCGACGCAAGGTGGACGAGACCGCGGCGTGGCTGGCCGAAGCCGGCGTGGACGCGCTGCCCTACCACGCGGGCCTGGATGGCGATGTCCGCATGCGCCACCAGCAACGCTTCCTGCGGGAGGACGGCATCGTCATGGTCGCCACGGTGGCTTTCGGCATGGGCATCGACAAGCCCGACGTGCGCTTCGTCGCCCATCTCGACCTGCCGCGCAGCATGGAGGGCTACTACCAGGAAACCGGGCGCGCGGGCCGCGACGGCCTGCCGGCGGAAGCCTGGATGATCTACGGCCTGGGCGACGTCGTCACCATGAGCCAGATGATCTCCCAGTCCGACTCCGGCGACGACCGCAAGCGCATCGAGCGACTCAAGCTCGATTCGCTGCTGGGCTACGCCGAAGCCACGCGCTGTCGTCGCCAGTTGTTGCTCGAGGCCTTCGCCGAGGTCTACCCGGAGCCCTGCGGCAACTGCGACAACTGCCTGGTGCCGCCGAAGACCTGGGACGCCACCACGGCGGCGCAGAAGGCGATGTCCTGCATCTATCGCAGTGGCCAGCGTTACGGGGCGGGGCACCTCATCGAGATCCTGCGCGGTGAGGCCGGCGAGCGCGTGCGCGACCTGGGCCATGACAAGCTCAGCGTCTTCGGCATCGGCGCCGACATGGACGCCACGCAATGGCGGTCGGTTTTCCGCCAGTTGCTGGCGGCCGGCCTGGTCGAGGCCGACCCGGAAGGCTTCGGCACCCTGCGCCTGTCCAAGGAGAGCGGCCCGGTGCTGCGCAGCGAGCGCCGGGTGTGGCTTCGCGAGGATGCCCGGCCGGCGAAGGGCCGGCGCTCCGGTTCGCGGCCGTCGCCTGCCGTGGCCGGGGGCTCGCTGGGTATCGAGGAGATCGAGATGCCCTTGTGGAACGAGCTGCGCCGCGTCCGCGCGGAACTGGCCAAGGCGCACGGCGTGCCGGCCTACGTCATCTTCCACGACGCCACGCTGCTGGCCATGCTGCGCGCGCTTCCGGAAAACGAAGACGAACTGGGCTCGATCAGTGGCGTGGGCGAGAACAAGCTCAAGCGTTACGGCAAGGATTTCCTGGCCGTGCTGAACGCGCCCGCCTGACCTTCCCGCCCGGTACATCCGACATCGTCATGCACTTGAGGTTATGCTCAAGTGTGCGCCACGACTGAAAAAAATCCTGTGCGATCGCTTGCGTGCCACCCTCGGCATCCCCAACTCTAGGGGGATTGCCCGACATCGCTACGTTCGCCAGTTCGACGTGACCAGACGAGGGTGCATGCCGTGATCCACGAGATCACGGCCAACGACGACTCAGGGAGCCGCCCATGCACGACGCCACGCCACTCATCGCCACCATCGTCGGTGGCCTTGTCCTCGCCTTCCTCTTCGGCGCCGTTGCGCACCGGTTGCGCCTGCCCGTGCTGGCGGGCTACCTGCTGGCCGGCGTCGTCGCCGGGCCATTCACGCCGGGGTATGTCGCCGATGCGGGTATTGCGCAGGAGCTGGCCGACCTGGGCGTGATCCTGCTGATGTTCGGCGTGGGCCTGCACTTTTCCCTGAAGGACCTGCTGGCGGTCAAGGCGATCTCCATTCCCGGCGCCGCGGTGCAGATGGGCGTGGCCACCGGCCTGGGCATGTTGCTGGGCTGGGGTCTGGGCTGGCCGGTGGCGCAAGGCTTCGTCTTCGGCCTCGCGTTGTCCGTGGCCAGCACGGTGGTGCTGTTGCGGGCCATGGAGGAGCGCCGCCTGCTGGATACCGACCGGGGCCGCATCGCCGTGGGCTGGCTGATCGTCGAAGACCTGGCCATGGTGCTGGCCCTGGTGCTGCTGCCGGCCATCGGCGGCTTCCTGGGCTCGGAGCAGGGCGACAACCCGCCCAGCATGGCCGCCCTGGCCGAGACGGTGGCCTGGACCATCGGCAAGGTGGTGGTGTTCGTGGCGATCATGCTGATCGTCGGCAAGCGTGTGATCCCCTGGACGCTGCAGGCCGTGTCCAGCACGGGCTCGCGCGAACTGTTCCGCCTGGCGGTGCTGGCCATCGCGCTGGGTGTGGCGTTCGGCGCGGCGCACCTGTTCGACGTGTCGTTCGAACTGGGGGCTTTCTTCGCCGGCATGATGATGGGCGAATCCAAGCTGTCGCAGCAGGCCGCAGAAGAAACCCTGCCCTTGCGCGACGCCTTCGCGGTGCTGTTCTTCGTCTCCATCGGCATGCTGTTCAATCCGCACATCCTGGTCGAGCATCCGTGGATCGTGCTGGCGGCCTGCCTGATCATCATCGTCGGCAAGTCCGTGGCGGCGTTCGGTATCGTGCTGGCGTTCGGCCGTCCGCCGAAAACCGCCCTGACCATCGCCACCAGCCTGGCCCAGATCGGCGAGTTCTCGTTCATCCTCGCCGGCCTGGGCGTGTCGCTCAAGCTGCTCAGCGAAGAGGCTCGCGATATCCTGCTGGCCGCGGCCATCGTGTCGATCCTGATCAACCCGTTGCTGTTCGGCGCGCTGGATCGCTGGATCGCCCGCCAGGACAACGATGCCCCGGACGAGCACGCCGATCCCGCCCTTGCCGGGCACACCGTCCTGGTCGGCTTCGGTCGGGTGGGGCGTCGTGTGTTCTCCGAATTGCAGGCCACCGGGGCACGCACGCTGGTCATCGAGACCGACGAAGACGCGGTGCGCGAGTTGCGCGAGCAGCACGGTGCGGAAATCCTCATCGGCAACGCGGCCGCGGCGCCCGTGCTGGCCGAGGCTAACCTCGCCGGCGCGCGCGCCCTCATCGTCGCCGTGTCCGATCCGTTCGAAGGCGGCCAGATCGTGCGCGCCGCACGTGCGCTGCGCGCCGATCTGCCGATCGTGGCGCGCGCGCATTCGCAAGAATGTGTGGCCCACCTCGACGGACTGGGCGCGACGCAGGTGATCTACGGCGAACAGGAAGTCGCGCGCAGCATGTTTACCGCGGCGGCACCGCCGCCGCCGGCCTCGTCGGGGCACTGATACGGCGCAGCGTCGTCGCTCGGATACGTCGTTCTAACGCGTCGCTGGCTAACGTTGAAGGGACTACTTGCCTGCAACGAGGACACGATGGCATCCCGGATCGAAGATTACGCGATGCTCGGCAACTGCCGAAGCGCCGCGCTGGTGGCCATGGATGGATCGATCGACTGGCTATGCCTGCCACGATTCGATTCCGCCGCCTGTTTCGCCGCCCTGCTGGGCAACGAGGGCAACGGCCGCTGGCGTATCGCGCCGGCCGACCCCGACGCCACGGCGAGGCGGGGTTACGTCGACGGCTCACTCGTCCTCGAAACCGAATGGCGTACCGCCACGGGCGTGGCGCGCGTCATCGACTTCATGCCCTTCGCGGGCGAGCAGGTCGGGGTCACGCGCATCGTGGAAGGCGTGGAAGGCCGGGTCGATTTCGAGGCTGCGCTGACCATCCGCTTCGACTATGGCAGCGCCGTGCCATGGGTCACGCGCGTGGACGGCCAGACGCTGACCGCCGTAGCCGGCCCCGACATGCTGGTCGTGCGCAGCCCCGTCGCCGTGGAGGGCGAGGGCATGCACAGCGTGGCGCGTTTCGCCGTGACCAAGGGCGATTCCGTGCCGTTCGTGATGGCATGGGGTCCGTCCCATCTCGCACCGCCGGAAGCGATCGACCCCTACGATGCCCTGGTCAAGTCGCTGGCATTCTGGGAAGACTGGTCCGGCCGTTGCAACGAGAGCGGCGAATGGACCGATATCGTCCGGCGCTCGCTGGTGGTCCTCAAGGGCCTCAGCTACCTGCCCACCGGCGGCATCATCGCCGCGCCGACCACCTCGTTGCCCGAGCAACTGGGGGGCGAGCGCAACTGGGATTACCGCTACTGCTGGGCACGCGACGCCACGTTCGTCCTGTCCGCTTTCGTCAATGCGGGTTACCACGACGAGGCGACTGCCTGGCGCGACTGGGTACGCCGCGCCGTGGCCGGCTCGCCCGACCAGCTTCAGGTGCTTTACGGCATCGCTGGCGAGCGCCGGCTCGAAGAATACGAACTGGACTGGCTGGATGGCTACGAAGGCGCCAAGCCCGTCCGCGTGGGCAACGCCGCTTCGCGTCAGTTCCAGCTCGACATCTACGGCGAGCTGGTGGGTGCGTTTTCCCACGCGGTGAAGAACGGCGTGGCCCTGGAGCCGGAAGCCGACGATGTGCAGAGCGTCTTCCTCGAGCACCTGGCCAGCATCTGGCGCAAGCCGGACGAGGGCATCTGGGAGATCCGCGGCGAGTCGCGGCACTTCGTGCATTCCAAGGTCATGGCGTGGCTGGCCTTCCAGCGTGCCTCCGAGCAGGGCGGCGAGAGGCGCGACCCGGCGTTCGCCGCGCGCTGGCGCACCATCGCCGATGAGGTCAAGACCGATATTCTCGCCAAGGGCGTGGACCCGGAGCGCGGCTGTTTCGTGCAGTCGTACGGCTCCAAGGAACTGGACGCCAGCCTCCTGATCGTCACCCTCACCGACTTCCTGCCGCCGGACGACCCGCGCATCGTCGCCACCGTCAAGGCGGTGGAGGAGGACCTGCTGGTCGACGGCTTCGTGCTGCGCTACGACACGCACAGTGGCGTGGACGGCCTGCCGCCGGGTGAGGGCCAGTTTCTTCCCTGCAGTTTCTGGTTGGTCGAGAATTATGTGCTGCAGGGGCGGCTGGACGAAGCGCGTGAACTGTTCGTTCGCCTGATCGGCCTGGCCAACGACCTCGGATTGCTTGCGGAGGAGTACGATCCACGGTCGAAACGGCTGCTGGGCAACTTCCCCCAGGCGTTTTCGCACGTCGCCCTGGTCAATGCCGCCTACAGCCTGGCGCATGGGTCCAGTGCGACGGCAGACATCCACGCCACCCCAGACGCCCACCATCCCCAAGGAGTCCGTGCATGAGCCCCGCCCCCACGAAGCGCGTCACCTCCCGCGCTCACCCGGCCGACCCGTGTACCGTCGTGATCTTCGGCGCCGCCGGCGATCTCACCAGCCGCCTCGTCGTACCCGCGCTCTACAACATGCGCCGTACCGGGTTGCTGTCCGATAACTTCTCGATCATCGGTTTCAACCACGGCAAGATGACCGACAACGCCTGGCGCAAGGGCCTGCGTACCTCCCTGGAGAAGTACGTCGCCAACGGCGGGGGCAAGCTGGATGAAGAGGCCTGGGGCTGGCTCAGTTCGCAGATGACCTATCACGCCGGTGATTTCGACGACCTCACCGCGTTCCAGAGCCTGGCGGTAAAGCTTCGCGAAACCGAGCGTCGCCGCGGCACGCTGGGCAACGTCCTGTTCTACCTGGCCACGCCCGAGCGTTTCTTCGGCGACGTGATCGAGCAGCTGCATGAGGCCGGCCTGGTCGAGGAGGGCGGCACCGAGGGCGCCGCCTGGCGTCGCGTCATCATCGAAAAACCCTTCGGCCACGACCTTGCCTCGGCCCATGCGCTGAACGAGCGGATCCTCAAGGTGCTGCGCGAAGACCAGATCTACCGCATCGATCATTTCCTCGGCAAGGAAACCGTGCAGAACATCATGGCGTTCCGTTTCGCCAACGGCCTGTTCGAGCCGATCTGGAATCGCGATCGCATCGACCACGTGCAGATCACCGTGGCCGAGACCGTGGGCGTGGAGCGGCGCGGCTCGTTCTACGAGCAGACCGGCGCGCTGCGCGACATGGTGCCGAACCACCTGTTCCAGTTGCTGGCGATGGTCGCCATGGAGCCGCCCACCTCCTTCGACGCCGAGGCCGTGCGCACGCGCAAGGCCGAGACAATCGAAGCGATCCGGCCGATCCAGCCCGAGGACGCCGTGCGCGGCCAGTATGGGCCGGGCGCGGTAAACAACGAGCTGGCGACGTCCTACCGCGACGAGCCCGATGTGGCGCCGGACTCGGTCACCGAGACCTTCGTCGCGATGAAGCTGTCCATCGATACCTGGCGCTGGTCCGGCGTGCCGTTCTACCTGCGCACCGGCAAGCACATGGGCCGACGCACCACCGAGATCGCGATTCGCTTCAAGTCCGCGCCGTTCGCCCCGTTCCGTGGCACCGGCATGGACGCCTTCGGCCCCGACTGGCTGGTCTTGCAGATCCAGCCGGACGAAGGCATCTCGCTGCAGTTCGACGTGAAGCGTCCGGGCCCGCGGGTGGAGCTCGCCCCGGTGCGCATGGATTTCAAATACGCCGACTGGTTCCGCGCCGAGCCCAATGTGGGTTACGAAACGCTGCTGTACGACTGCATGACCGGCGACGCCACGCTGTTCCAGCGCGCGGACATGGTCGAAGCCTGCTGGCGCGCGGTGCAGCCCATCCTCGACGACTGGGCCCAGCGCACGCCGGCGGACTTCCCGAACTACGCTTCGGGCAGCGCGGGCCCGGCCTCGTCGGACACGTTGCTGGCGATGGGCGGCCGTTCCTGGCGACCGCTCAATTCAGCCGCGGAACTGAATGCGCGGCGCACGGCCAAGCCGCGCAGCGACGTGCTGCCGTCGTCGACGAAGTCGGCCGAGGGCCGTGCGACGAAGAAACGCGTCGCCGTGACCAATGCGTTGCGCGCGACGTCAGCCAGGAAGGCGGCCGTGACGAAGACACCGGCGAAGAAGGCCGCTACGAAAAAGGTGGCCCCGAAGAAGGCGGTAGTGAAGAAGTCGGTAGCGAAGACGGCTATAGCGAAAACGGCTATAGCGAAGAAGACCGCCACCCCGCGTAAGTCGGCGACGAAGAAGTCACCCTCCCGCCGCCCGCGTAAGTAGGAGCCCACGATGTGGGCGAACCCTCACCGCGACGATCGCGAGTGAGGGCGCCCCTCTTGGCGTGCCATATCGGCCTCAGGCTGTTACAGCGCCCCTTCACCCATCGTGTCTGTCGTGCTCGTCGCGGTGTGCCGGTGCGTGGCTCTCGTGCTGCGGCGGGCGTGACGCCGGGCGCTCATGCGCCTGCTCGTTACGAGGCTGCGGCTGCGACGGCGGGCGCTGTTCGGGCCGTTGCTCGGGACGCGGCTGCGAGCGGGCCATCGATGGCTGGATCATGCGCTGGTCCTCGCGCTGCACCTGCATGCGCTCGGGCTGCGCGTGCGCCGCCGGCTCGCGTTGCGGCTCGGGGCGCGCTTCCTGCGGCGGACGCGCTTGCGGCCGCGAGGCAGCCTGTTCCCGCGCGACCCGATCGGCATCGAAGGCGCGGGCGCGTGCACCCACGTCGTGCACGTTGGCTACCCGAGGGTCCTGCACCTGCGGCCGGATGCCCGGCGAGGACGCCTGCACGGCCCCTGGGTTCGCCCTGGCCACCGGGTTGTCCCGGGTCGTCGGATTGGCCTGCATCGCATGTGCCATGCCGCGAGCCTGCGCCGGGTCGCCGGCATGGGTCGTGGCGAAGGCCGCCGAAAGCGGCTGGCCCGGTCGCGCTCCGGCCGGAAGGGCGCCACGCGGATCCTGGGCTGCCGCGACCCGTGCCTGCGCGGGCAACTCGGGCCGGGCATTGGCCGCGGTCGGCCGGGCCATGGCCGCGGTGAAGTTGGGTCGCTGCATGTGCTCGAAATCCGGACGCTGGCGCGCCTGTGCGGCCTGCACCTGTGCCTGCGCCTGTGGTGCACTGCGCATGGCCAGATTGCCATTGTCATGGCGGTTGTCGACGTTGCCGAAGTCGTGCCGGTTGTCGATGTTGACGGAGCGGTTGACGTAGTTGTTGTTCACCGTGCGATTGATCGTGGTGCGATTGACCACATACGGATGGTTGTCGTAGACGACCGCGGGGCGACCGCCGTAGCCGCCGTCGTAACCGCCATAACGCGGCCCGCCGCCCCACGACGTGTTCCACTCGTTCCATCCGCCATGCGGGCGGTCGTAGTGCGCATGCGAGGCGAACAGCTGGCCGACCAGGATGCCCGCGCCGAACGACACCAGGCCTGTGGCGACCACATCGCCGGTGGTGGCCGGCGCCTGGTACCAGTGGGTTCTGTACACCGTGGAGTAAACGGGTGCGCCGTAGACCACGTCGGGGTCGTAATGCGGCACGTAGACCACATCCGACTGCGCCGGCTCGATCACGATCGTGCGGGTGGGCGCGGGGACGATCGAGGTTTCCGTGGTGGTGGTCGTGGTGTAGGTCCGCGGTGGGGGCGCCTGGTCGATCCTCACCACCTGCTGCTTGCTGCTCTTGAGCGAACCATGCGTGCATGCGCGTTCGCGCATCGCCTGGATCGCATTGAGCACATCCGTCGGTTCGTTCGCATAGGCGTCGCCGAGCGCTGCCGTCCAGTCGCGGTTGGTCGACAGCTGGTCGAGTACGGCGGGAAACGCCACAAGCGACTTCACACTCGGATCCCACGGCTGCGCATCGGCCGCATCGATCAGTGCGCCGCCGGTGAGGTTGCGGTTGTCGCCCAGGAAACTGCGCGCGGCGTCGACCTGGTCCGGATGCGTCGAGCCGGCCAGCGTCAAGGCGACCAGCTTGTCGGGGAACAGCGCGATCGGTGAGACCAGCGCGTAGAGCTGGTCGGCCGTGGGCGGTACGTAGCCGGGCGCGGGTGTTGGCGCCGCGCTGGCCGCGCTGGCGGGTCCGGCACCGGGGCCCGGGGCATTGGCTGCGTTGGCCGCGTCCGCCGGCGGCGTGCGGTTGCACGCGCCGAGCACCGCGGCGAGCGACGCGGAAAGAAGGGTGTTGCGGACAACATGCAGGCTCACGCGTTTCATGGTGGAGCTCCTTGCAGACAGCGGTGCGGAAGTGATTCGACCGCAGGTTCGTTCCTGACGGGTGACTGGTGGCTGTCTGCGAGCCACCTTGGCGCGTTATCGCGCCAGGCCGTTCATCCACGCGTCGGACTTCGCGAGAAGCTACGGAACGGCGCGATGTTCTTGCGCGATATCGGGCAGCTCGCCTACCGAAATGCATGACGTGGAACGGGTCGCGGACCGCGTGTTCATCGACTTCTGGTTGCAGCGCAGCAAGCACCCGCATGCATGGAGGGGGCCGCGCATGGCTCGCGCACCTCCTGCCAAAAACGCGGGCATGGGCGGCTTTTACGTCATTGAGCACCTGCCGATAGTGTGCATGGATCGATCTAACTAACCCTGAGTTTTTCCGCAGTGCAGTAAAAGTGCATTGACATAATTCCTGCTAATACATGCAGTTGTAGTCTCAGGGGTGTCTTTAGATCGAGTTAAAAAATCGGTTGACAACGTTGTCAGGCACCCCTAAAAATCCGCTTCGTAACATCGCTGCAATCGCGAAGTAAGCGCGATACGCATGGCCGGAGGCCACCGCGATGGCCGCAGGCTTCAGGGCAAAGAAGACATCAGCACATCGACGTCGAGCAACGCGGGCACCCGCCCGCGCGGTGCGTCACGGTGCGCGACGAACAGCACGCGACGTCAGGGGGCGAAGGCGCAAGGCGCAGGTTCCCGGGCGGCGTCACCATCCCCGCAGGAGATCGATGTGAACCCCCGCATCAGCGCACTTTCCATGGCCATCCTCACTGGCCTCCTCGCCGCAGGCAGCGTGTCCGCCCAGGACGCCACCAGCCCCGCTCAGTCGTCCAGCACGGCCAACCCCACCCCGGCCAAGCCGGGCGACGCCAATGCCAAGCCACAGGACGCCGCCAACCTCACCGGCGTCACCGTGACCGGCATCCGCGCCAGCCTGCAGAAGTCGCTGGACCTCAAGCGCAATGCCGACTCCATCGTCGACGCCATCTCGGCCGAAGACGTGGGCAAGTTCCCGGACACCAACGTGGCCGAATCGCTGTCGCACCTGCCGGGCATCAGCGTCGATCGCAACTTCGGCGAAGGCGACAAGGTCAGCATCCTGGGCACCGATCCCGCGTTGAACCGCCTGCTGCTCAACGGCCAGACCGTGGCTTCGACCAACTGGACGTCCGACCCGAACAACCCCGACAGCCGCTCGTTCAACTACAGCCTGCTCACCTCGGAGATCATCGGTAACGCCCAGGTCTACAAGACGCCGCAGGCGAACATCGACGAGGGCTCGATCGGCGGTACCGTGATCGTCAACACGCGCCGTCCGCTGGACCTGAAGGCCAACACCCTGACCGGCACCGTCAGCTACGGTTACAACGACCGCGCCGACAAGGGCAAGCCGAACGCATCGGTGCTGTATAGCTGGAAGAACCAGGACAACACGTTCGGCGTGCTGGGCTCGCTCATGCATTCGGACAAGATCATCGACCGCCAGGGCACCGAGGTGTTCGGTTACCAGCGGGTCAACGATCCGACCGATACCAACCCGGACCACCAGTTCAACCCGGCCGTGGTGCCGCCCAACCAGCAGGGCGTGTACCCGACGGCGGTCAATACCGCGTGGTTCCAGCAGCGTCGCAAGCGCGACGGCGTTTCCACCGGCTTGCAGTGGAAGCCGAACGATGCGTTCGAGCTGAACTTCACCGGCCTGTATGTCACCGAGAAGTTCAACAACTTCAACCAGAGCCACTACGGCGAATGGTCCGGCTCCGCCGCCGACGCCACCGCGCTGGGCTTCCAGAACGGCGTGGCCACCACCGGCAGCTACGGCCCGGGTACCTCGACCTACCTCGACGGCTACGAGCGCGACTCGACGGTGAACACCGGCGTCGCCAACCTGCGCGCCGACTGGTTCGGTGACGGTTGGACGGCTTCGAGCCAGGTCGGCTACACCGGTTCCACCGGCGGTTCCGATGGCATCTGGAACATGCAGTTCCAGAATTTCGGGGGCTTCAACTACAACCTCGATGGCCAGCATCCGCAGATCAACTACAACAGCCCGGACAACCCGTCGGCCGCGCTGGCGCATGGCGCCGGCTACAGCTACGCGCCCAGCTACGATCGCGAGCGTTATTTCCAGGCCGATTTCTCGCACGACGTGGCCTGGGGCCCGCTGAACCAGGTCTCGGTGGGCATCAAGGCCACCAACCACCTGGACGGCCAGGATGCGTACAACGCCAGCATCCCGAGCACGGCCTATGCCGGTACGTCGCTGGCCAACCTGGCCGACGGCGGCACGCCGAGCGGTTACCTCGATGGCCTGAACTCGGCCGGCAACATGGGTGACTGGACCACGATCAACCCGGGCCTGATGAAGGCCTATGTCTCCAGCCTGGTCACCAGCACCGCGCTCGATCCGAAGGCCACCTACAGCATCGCCGAACAGAACCGCGCCTTCTACATCCAGGGCGACTTTGCCGGCGACGGCTACCGCGGCAACATCGGCGCGCGTTATTTCCGCACGCGTGACACTGTCAACGGCTACAACAGCATCGGCAACAACAACTACACGCCGGTGAACAAGCGCAGCGCGTATCACGACTGGCTGCCGTCGTTCAACATCGCCTATGACGCCGCCGAGGACGTGACCCTGCGTTTCGCCGCCGCCAAGACGATCGCCCGCCCGCGCTACCAGCAGATGACGCCGTACGTGGCGCTGGATGACCGCAGCCTCACCGGTTCGGCGGGCAACACCGACCTGCAGCCGTA
Organism: Luteibacter sp. ME-Dv--P-043b; assembly: GCF_030209605.1. NCBI lineage: Bacteria > Pseudomonadati > Pseudomonadota > Gammaproteobacteria > Lysobacterales > Rhodanobacteraceae > Luteibacter > Luteibacter sp. ME-Dv--P-043b. The sequence continues at coordinate 20,211 of NZ_JARVRT010000037.1, read as the reverse complement.
CAAGTCGACCAACTACGACGCCTCTGCCGAGTGGTACTTCTCGGAGAACAGCGTGCTGTCGGCCGAGCTGTTCTTCCGCCGCATCTCCGGTTACATCCTCAACACCAATGTGGCGCAGACGCAGTACAACCTGACCGAACAGCGCGACGACGTGTACCAGATGCAGGTGCCGGTCAACGCCGGCGTGGCCAAGGTCAAGGGCCTGTCGCTCACCTACCAGCAGAACTTCGCCTATGGCTTCGGCATGCTGGCCAACTACACCTACTCCGACGCCGACACCAGCAACGACTTCCCGCTGCCTTACAACTCCAAGAACTCGTTCAACCTGTCGCCGTTCTTCGAGCAGGGCCCGTGGAGCGCGCGTCTGACCTACAGCTGGCGCTCGTCGTATTTCACCTCGATCGCACAGCTGCAGTCGCAGCAGATCACGGGTATCTTCCGTCAGCTGGACGCCACGGTGGGTTACCAGGTCAACGACCATATCCGCCTTTCGCTCGATGCCACCAACCTGCTGGACGAGACGTACATGGTCTACAACAACACGCCCGCGCAGCCGCTCAATGCCTACAAGAACGGCCGCACCTACATGATGACCATGGGCTTCAAGCTGTGATGCCCCGCGGTTGTCTGGTGCTGGTGGCCTGGCTCGTTGCCGGCGCCGCCAGTGCGACCACGCCGACGGAGAGGGACCTCTCCGCCGGCTGGCGCTTCCGCCTCGCTCCCGAGGCCAAACCAGCAACCGCCCCTGTAGGAGCGGACGATGTCCGCGATGCCGCAACGCGGCTAGCCCAACTGAAACAATGCAAGACCTCCTGCGAGCGCCTGCACGACTGGCAACCCGCCACCGTCCCCGGCGCCGTGCAGACCGACCTGCTGGCCACGAAGCAGATTCCCGATCCGTTCTGGCGTGACAACGAATCCCGCCTGCAATGGATCGGCCTCTCCGACTGGGATTACCGGCTGGACTTCGACGTCGACGTGGCCACGCTCCGGCGGGGTCACGTCGATCTGGTTTTCGACGGCCTCGACACCTATGCCGAGGTCAGCCTCAACGGCAAGAAGCTGCTGTCCGCAGACAATATGTTCCGTCGCTGGCGCGTGCCGGTGAAGGACACGCTGCATGCCGGCACGAACACGCTCACGGTGCACCTGCAATCGCCGATCGCACGCATGCAACCGTGGCTGCTGAAGCAGCCGTATGCGTTGCCGGGCGAATTCGATTCCTCCTTCGGTGACGAGCCGAAGGGCAAGCAGACCTCCAACTACGTACGCAAGGCCAACTACCAATATGGCTGGGACTGGGGTCCGCGCTACGTCACCCTGGGCATCTGGCGCCCCGTGCACCTGCAATCCTGGGACACCCTGCGCGTCGCCGATTTCCACATCGCGCAGGCCCAGGTCGATGCCGCGGCGGCGAAGCTGGAAAGCCAGTTCGACCTGCGTGTCGACAAGGCCATGGCAGCCACGCTGAAGGTGCAGTGGACCGCGCCCGACGGCAAGACCGGCACGGCCCAGCAGGACGTGACCCTGAAGGCTGGCGAGAACCACGTCGACGTGCCGCTCACCATCGATCGTCCGCAGCGCTGGTGGCCGGTCGGTTACGGCGATCCCAACCTCTATCGTTTCCACGCTACGGTGGAAGCCGCTGGCGCGACGCTGGCCGAGGCCGATCGCGAGACCGGATTGCGCACGGTGGAGCTGCGCCGCGACAAGGACCAGTGGGGCAGGGGTTTCGCCTTCGTGGTCAACGGGGTGCCCGTGTTCGCCAAGGGCGCCAACCTGATCCCCTACGATGCGTTCCCCTCGCGGGTATCCAGCGAGCGGCTGGAGGCGATCCTGCGCTCGGCGAAGGACGCCAACATGAACATGCTGCGCATGTGGGGCGGCGGTACCTACCAGGATGATGCGTTCTACGCCGCCGCCGATCGCATGGGCCTGATGATCTGGCAGGACTTCATGTTCGGCGGTGCCGTCACGCCGTACGACACCGCCTTCGGCGAAAGCAGCCGCATCGAGGCGGAAGAACAGGTCACACGCCTGCGCGACCATCCGTCCATCGTGCTGTGGGCGGGCAACAACGAAGTGCAGACCGGCTGGGAGGAATGGCCCGATCGCATCGACTTCCAGAAGTTCGTCAACGGCGACGAGGTGAAGAAGGTCGAGGCCGGCATGCGCACGCTGTTCGGCAGCACGCTGCGCAAGGTGGTGGCCGACCTGTCGCCCCAGGTGCCGTACTGGGCCAGCTCGCCCAGCACCGACTTCGAAGGCCCGGCCAACGTCCAGAACGATGGCGACATGCATTACTGGAAGGTATGGTCCGGCTCCGAGCCGATCTCGCACTACCTCGACATCACGCCGCGTTTCCAGTCCGAGTACGGCCTGCAGTCGTTCCCGGTCATGGCCACCATCAAGGCGTTCGCCGAGCCAGGCGACATGCAGCCCGAATCGACCGTGATGCGCGCCCACCAGAAGTTCGCCAACGGCGATGGCAACCAGCGTCTGCTGCTGTACATCCGCCAGGAGTACGGCGAACCGAAGGATTTTCCCTCGTTCGTCTATCTCAGTCAGGTGATGCAGGCCGAAGGCATCGAACTGGCCGCCGAGCACCTGCGCAGCGCGCGCCCGCAGAACATGGGCACCTTGTACTGGCAGTTGAACGATGTCTGGCCCGGTGCCTCGTGGGCCAGCGTGGACTACTTCAATCGCTGGAAGGCATTGCAGTTCCACGCCAAGCGCTTCTATGCGCCGGTCGATGTGGTGCCGCTGCGCCGCGACGGCACGACCCAGGTGTTTGCCGTATCCGATCGCACCACCGACTTCGAGGCCACGCTGCGCACGCGCGTCTACGACATGGCCGGCAAGATGCTGCGGGAAAGCAGCCAGCCCGTGCGTGCCGCCGCGCTGTCCAGCACCAAGGCGCTGTCTGCCGACGACGCCACCCTGCTCAAAGGCGCCGATCCGCGCAAGACGGTCGTCGCCTTCGACCTGCTGGAGCAGGGCAAGGTGGTCGCCCATCACCTGCTGTACTTCGGCGCGGCGCGCACGCTGGCCCTGCCGGCGCCGGCACTGACCACCACGGTGCATGACGACGGCCACGGGCTCGTGGTGACGGTTACCGCGAAGCGTCTCGCTCGCGCGGTCTGGGTGGACACCGGTAACCTCGACCTGCGCCTGTCCGATAACGCGTTCGACCTGCTACCCGGCGAAAGCATGGACATTGCGGTCGAAGGCGCCACCGATATCGATGCCCTTCGCCGCGCGATCACGGTACGCTCGCTCGTCGATGCCCTGAAGGAGACCACGCCGTGAATCCCTCCCGTCGCAACCTCATGAAGTGGCTGTCGCTCGCGCCGGGCGCCGCGATGATCGGCGGGGTCAGCCTGGGCGCCTCGGCGGCTTCGCGCTTCACCAGCCAGCGGCCGGCGGTGGGCAAGCGCAAGTTCACCAGCCCCGCCGTGGAGGCGCTGATCGCTTCCACGAAGAAGAAGATCGCGGACCCCGAGCTGGCCTGGCTGTTCGAGAACTGCTTCCCGAACACCCTGGACACCACGGTGGAGGTGGGCCGCCTGGACGGTTACGAGGATACCTTCGTGGTCACCGGCGACATCGATGCGATGTGGCTGCGCGATTCGTCCGCCCAGGTCTGGCCGTACCTGCCGCTGGCCGCGAAGGACGAAGCCCTGCGCAAGCTGTTCCGCGGGCTGATCCGCCGCCAGGCCCGTTGCATCGCGATCGATCCCTACGCCAACGCGTTCCTGCCCGACCCCAAGGGCAAGAGCAAGCTTGAATGGGCGCAGTCCGACATGACCGACATGCGTCCCGGCGTGGCCGAGCGCAAATGGGAAATCGATTCGCTGTGCTATCCCGTGCGCCTCGCTCACGGCTACTGGCAGACCACCGGTGACCGCGAGCCCTTCGACGACGCCTGGCGTGCCGCCACGCGCAGCATCGTCACCACCTTCCGCGAACAGCAGCGCAAGGACGGCACCGGCCCTTATCACTTCCAGCGTCCGTCGCCCAACCCGACCGAGAGCCAGTTCCTGCACGGCTACGGGCAGCCCACGCGCCCGGTGGGCATGATCCACGCGATGTTCCGTCCGTCGGACGACGCCACGCTGTATCCGTTCAATATTCCCGGCAACCTGTTCGCGGTGGTTACCCTGCGGCGTCTCGCCCAGATGCACGGCACCTTGTTCGGCGACCAGGCATTCGCCAGCGACGCCAGTGCGCTGGCCGACGAGATCGAGGCGGCGGTCGAGCGCCACGGCGTGATGCACGACGGCCAGGACGATTTCTGGGCCTACGAGGTGGACGGCTACGGCAACCAGCTGTTCATGGACGACGCCAACGTGCCCAGCCTGCTCGCGCTGCCTTACCTGGAAACCACCAGGTACGACGCGCGTTATGCGCGCACGCGACAGCGCGTGTGGAGCACTGCCAACCCGTATTTCTTCAAGGGCAAGGCTGGCGAAGGCATCGGTGGCCCGCACGAGGGCCTGCGCATGATCTGGCCCATGTCGATCATGATGAAGGCCTTCACCACGGACGACACGGCGGAGATTCGCCAGTGCCTGCACTGGCTGAAGACCACCCACGCCGGTAGCGGTTTCATGCACGAGGCGTTCGATCAGGACGATCCGAAACAGTTCACGCGCTCATGGTTCGCCTGGGCCAACACCCTGTTTGGCGAGTTGGTCGTCCATCTGGCCGACAAGCACCCCGACACCCTGCGTCGCGTCTGACGCGACACCCCGCTGGAGCGATTCATGGTTACCCGTCGACGTTTTCTGCAAGGGGTGGCCGCCGCCACCGCCATCGGTCAGCTAGGCTCCCTCACCGCGCTGGCCGGTGGAGTGCAGCAAGGCCTGAAAGCCCCGTCATCCGGTGGCGCCGCCGCCAGTGACAGCATCCTGCGCTACGTCGATGTCTTCGTCGGCACGGGCGGCCACGGTCACACCTATCCCGGTGCGACCCGGCCCTTCGGCATGGTCCAGCTCAGCCCCGACACGAACAACGCCCAGTGGGACGGATCATCCGGCTACCACCAGGGTGACGGCTCGATCATGGGCTTCTCGCACACGCACCTGTCCGGTACGGGCGCGGCCGACATGCTCGACTTCCTGGTCATGCCCTCGATGGGCCCCGTGCTGCTGCAGCCGGGCGACCGCGACTTCGACGGCGTGAACTACGTCTCCCGCTTCGATGCCGTGAAGCAGGGCAACGGCAAGCCCGAGAAAGGCTACCGCAGCGGCGTGAAGGGTTACCGCTCGCACTACACGGGCGAGCAGGCGCATCCGGGCTACTACCGCGCGAAGCTCACCCGTTTCGACATCCTGGCGGAGCTGACCGCGACGCTGCGCGCGGGCATGCATCGCTACACCTTCGGCAAGGAGGGCGATGCCCACGTGCTGCTGGACATGGCCCATGGCTATACGGATGCGCTGGACCAGCCGGCCAGGGTCAGCGACGTGCAGCTGAGCGTGGTCGGCAACGATACGCTGGTCGGTGGTCGCCGGGTCTGGCAATGGGCTTCCGGTCGCGTGATCTACTTCGCCATGAAGCTGTCGCGTCCCGCCACGCATGTCACCCTGTATGACAACGACAAGGCGCTGCCCGCGGGCACTGCCACTGCCAAGGGCGACAACCTCAAGGCCGCGCTGCACTTCGACAAGGCGTCGTCGGCACCGCTGCTGGTGAAGGTGGGTATCTCGGGCGTGGACATCGATGGCGCCATGCGCAACCTCGACAGCGAGATGCCGGGCTGGGATTTCGACGGCATCCGCGCCGCGGCCGAAGCCGAGTGGATCCAGGAACTGTCGAAGATCACCATCGAATCCGGTTCCGACAAGATCAAGCGCACCTTCTACAGCTCGCTGTACCACACCATGCTGGCGCCCACGGTGTTCAGCGATGCGGACGGCCGCTACCGCGGCATGGACAAGGCGGTGCACACGCTGCCGGAAGGCCGCCACAACTACAGCACCTACTCGCTGTGGGACACCTACCGCGCCGAGCATCCGCTGTTCACGCTGTACCAGTCCGATCGCGTGCCCGACCTGGTCGACGGCCTGGTCCGTCTGGCAGCGGAAAGCCCCAGCGGTGCACCGGTGTGGCCGCTGCAGGGCATCGAGACGGTTTGCATGATCGGCTACCACTCCGCGGTGGTGGTGGCGGAAGCGCAGGCCAAGGGCTTCAAGGGTATCGACTACGAGAAAGCCTGGCCGGTGTTCCGCCGCCGCGCCATGCAGGACGATTACTTCGGCCTGCCTTATTACCGGAAGCTGGGTTTCGTACCCAGTGACAAGGAAGGCGAGGCCGCCAGCAAGACGCTGGAATACGCGTATGACGACTGGGCCGTCGCGCACATGGCCGAGGCCCTGGGGCACAGCGACGACGCGGCGCTGCTGCGCAAGCGCTCGCAGAACTACGCCCACGTGTTCGACAAGGACATGCAGTTCGTGCGCCCGCGCGCCGAGGATGGCACCTGGGTGCAGCCGTTCGATCCGATCGCGATCGGCCACTCCAAGCGGTGGCGCGATTTCACCGAGTCGAACGCCTGGCAGGCCACGTTCCTCAACCAGCACGATGTGTACAACTACATGGCGTTGTTCGGTGGCAGCCAGGCATTCGAGACGAAGCTGGATGCCCTGTTCAACGCCGATCCCACGCTGCCGGAAGACGCGCCGCCCGACATTGCCGGCATGGTGGGCCAGTATGCGTTCGGCAACGAGCCGGGCCACCACATGCCCTACCTGTACGCGTACACCGGCGCGCACCACAAGACGCAGGCGCGCGTGCGCATGCTGCTGGAGACGATGTACCTGCCCGAGCCCGACGGCCTTCCCGGTAACGAGGACTGCGGCCAGATGAGCGCGTGGTACATCATGAGCGCGATGGGCCTGTACGCGGTCGACCCAGTCAGCACCCACTACGTGTTCGGCAGCCCGCTGCTGGACCGTGCGGAAGTGCAGGTCGGCGGCGGCCGCACGCTGGTGATCGAGGCGAAGGACAACGGACCGGGTCGTCCTTATATCCAGTCGGTCACGTGGAACGGCCAGCCCTGGACGAAGAGCTGGATCGCACACAAGGACCTGGAAGCCGGCGGCACGCTCGCGTTCGTGATGGGCGACCAGCCCAACATGGCGTTCGGCAAGGCCCTGGCCGACCGTCCGCCGTCGTTCGGGAGCGCTCCCACCGCCTGAGGGCGGCAACGCTCCCGTTTCACGGCGGCTAGACCCCGTTAGCGACACTCTCCACCCGCCGGCGGACGCCGGTGGGCAGGGGGTGACGCAACATGTCTTACGTCGGGCGCATGTACTTCCGGTTGTTCGTGCCGAGCCTGCTGGCCCTCGGCGCGGGCGCGCTGGCGGCCGGTGTGACCAAGGCGGCCCAGCAGATGCCCGGACCCTTCGGCCTGGCCTCCCTGTATTCCAACCTCCCGGGCTGGCTGCTCGGTCTCGGCACCGTCGTGGCTGCGGCCCTGGCCGCCTTCCAGCTGGTACGCCTTCGTCTGTGGGAGCGCGGCGTGCTGGGTGCGTGTTATGTATGCGGCTGTCTGCTGGGTTCGCCGCGCGCGGCACGGCGCGGGTTGGGTACGACGCGGAAGTGCATGGGCTGCGGCAAGGTGCACGGCACCAATCACCGGCTGATATCGACCGTGGTGCCGCTGGCGGTGGCCGTGAAGGACGGCGCCGGTGCGCCGGTCAGGAGCGTACGTTCGTCACCGTGATGCGGTGACCGATGCACTCCAGCAGCTCGCGCAACGCCTCGGCACTCTCGACCGTGGTGTCCGCCTCGAGCGACAGCCACAACGTGTCGCCCGAAAGACCGTGGATCTTCTCGTTGAACTGGATCTCGATGGCGACCTTGCCACCGGGCTGGACCACCGATACCTCGAAATTGCGTGACTGCACGTGCTGGCTTCCCCTGGTGGACTGGCTGTCTGTCGTTAAGCCGGCATTTTACCGGGCTGGCCGGGGAAATGCTGTCCGTATCGGGTGATGCGTGAACCACGGCACGTTCACCCATTCGCCACGGCCCGACCGGTTAAAAGGTCTGCACGAGGAGACGCCCATGCTGCAACTGAATCCGCCGCTGCCCATGAATACGCCCAAAGGCGAGGGTTTTGCCCATTTCCTGATCGATTACGGCCCCGAATCCGACCTCTACTGGACGGTATTCATTACGGCCACGGGCGAGATCTGGACCTTCGCCAACCGCGAGGTGCGGGCGTCCAAGAACATCACCATCGGCCGTACCGCGCCCACCGCGCCGACACCCCGCCAGGCCCCGCCGGCGCGCCGCCCGGCCGAGGCACGCGAGCCCGGCGTGCTGCCGTTTGCCGTGGCCGACGCCCCGGTCTGACCGACCTCGTCCGCTCGGTATAGGTCGTCTGGCGATCTGTGCCTGATAGGGGTGGGGTGGCACATTGGCCCTCCAAGGGGCGCCATGTCGGCGCCACCCTCATATGGGAGGCCAGATGCAGACGGAGCCGCGGTTGCCGGTCATCGTGATGGGGCGCGGGCCGACGGCGCTGGGTATCCTCCGTAGCCTGGAGCTTGCCGGCATTGCCGCGTACGTGGCCTGCCCGCGTAACGACCTGGTCACCCGATCGCGTTATTTCCGACCCGTGCCGGGGTGCCCGGCATGGGACGGCTCGCCGGGACAGCACGCGCTGGAAGCCCTGGCGGGATGCTTCCTGCCGCGCGCGGTGATCATTGCCGGCGCGGACGACGCGGCGCTCTGGCTGGCCGAGCTGCCGCACACCGCGCTGGGCTGGCGCTTCCCGGTCAGCACCGCCAGCCGCGAGGCGCAACGGTTGCTCCAGGACAAGTCGGCGTTTGCCGGCTACCTCAAGGCGATCCACGTACCGCACCCGCGCACTTTCCGGCTGACGCACGCCGGCGACGTCGATGTCATTCCGTTCGACACCCTGGGGCGGGTCTTCCTCAAACCGGTCAACTCGCAGAAGTTCAGCGATGTCACGGGCGTGAAGGGACTATGGGTCGAGGGCGCCGACGCGCTGCGCGAGGCGTGGGCACGTTTCCATGCGCAGGGGTTCCGGGTCATGGCGCAGGAATACGTGCCCGGACCGCCCAGCGAACACGTCTTCGTCGACGGCTTCCGCGATGGGCGGGGCGGGTATGCGGGCCTGTTCGCGCGGCAGCGCCGGCGGATGTCACCACCGGACTTCGGCAACAGTTCCTGCTCGCACGCCGTGCCGCTGTCCGCCGTGCCGGAGGCCGTGGACAGCATCCGCCGCGTACTCGACGGGCTGGACTACCGGGGCATCTTCAGCGCCGAGTTCAAGCGCGACCCGCGCGATGGCGCATGGCGCCTGATCGAGGTGAACACGCGCGCCTGGACCTACGTGGAGTTCGCGGCGCGTCGCGGGGTCAACGTCTGCGCCATGGCCTGGGAAGATGCCCAGGGCCTGCCCGTGACACGCGCACCATCCGACTACGGCACCGGCAGCTGCATCGACCTGTACCACGACATCGCCAGCGTGCGTTGCTCGCCCGCGGCGCAGCATCCCGGCTGGATACGCCTGGTTATCGAATGGCTGCGCGCCGACCTGCACGTGTTCCGCCTGGATGATCCCGCACCCGCCTGGCACTTCATCCGGGGCCTGCTGCGCAAGCGCTTCGTTGGCTCAGTCCGCGCGACCCAGCGGCGCGGCGATGTCTTCGAGGGAGCGTCGCTCGGCGGCGATACCAAGTAGTCCGGCTGCCAGTGCGCCGACCAGCATCAGCGAGGCGCCCAGCACGTAGCCCCAGCCGATCGCGGCGCGCTCGCCGCTGCCGATGAGCTGGCCGAACAGCCAGGGGCCGGCCACGCCGCCCAGCGCCGTGCCGAACGCATAGAAGAGGGCGATGGCCAGCGCGCGCAGCTCCAGCGGAAAGCTTTCGCTCACGGTGAGGTACGCGGAACTGGCCGCCGCCGACGCGAAGAAGAACACCACACTCCACGCCATCGTCTGCGTGCGCGCATCCAGGTAGCCGTGGACGAAGAGCCACGCCGTGACGAACAGCAGCAGGCCCGACAAGGTGTACGTCGCGACGATCATCGGTCGCCGTCCCAGTGTGTCGAACAGCCGCCCGAGCAACAGCGGGCCGAGAAAATTGCCCGCCGCGAACGGCAACAGGTAAAGGCCCACATCGGCGTCGCTGACGCCGTAGAAGCGCCCCAGCACCAGCGCATAGGTAAAGAAGATGGCGTTATAGAAAAACGCCTGCGTGGCCATCAGCACCAGCCCGAGCACCGTCCGCTTCGGATAGACGCGGAACAGGGTGGTGGCGACGTCGCCCATCGACAGCCCGCGTGGACGCAGGCGCAGGCGGGGTAGCGGCTTGTCCGGCGGCGGCGCGTCCAGCCGGCGCTCGATGTCGGCCACCACGGCCTCGGCCTCGGCGACCCGGCCATGTAGCATCAGCCAGCGCGGGCTTTCCGGAATCCACCGCCGCAGGAAGAGGATGCCCAGGCCCAGCACGGCGCCCAGCCCGAAGGTAAGTCGCCAGCCAAGCTCCGCGGAAACCCAGCCCGTGTCGAGCAGGCCCACGGCGGCCAGCGCGCCCATGGCCGCGCCGATCCAGAAACTGCCGTTGATGACCAGATCGGTATGGCCACGGTAGCGCGCGGGGATCAGCTCCTGGATCGCCGAATTGATCGCCGCGTACTCACCACCGATGCCCGCGCCGGTGAGCGCGCGGAAGATCACGAACGTGAGGAAGTTGGGCGAGAAGGCGGTGGCCGCGGTCGCCACGAGGTAGAGCCCCAGGGTGATCGTGAACAGCTTCTTCCGTCCCAGACGGTCGGTCAGCCAGCCGAAGAACAGCGCGCCGACGACGGCGCCGACGAGGTAAAGGCTGCCTGCCAGCCCGACCTGGCCATCGGTCAGGTGCAGCACCGGGCTGGACTTGAGCGCACCGGCGATCGAGCCGGTGATGGTGACCTCCATCCCGTCGAGCACCCAGGTGATGCCCAGAGCGACCGCCACCAGTGTGTGGAAGCGACCCCAGCGCAGGCGGTCCAGCCGCGCGGGGACGTCGGTATCGACCAGGCCGTCGTCGACGGCCCCGTGCGTTGCGCTTGTCATGTCAGGCGTGCCTCAGCAGGGCGCGGGCGATCATCAGCCCGGTAATGGTCAGGCCGATGGAGCCGGCCACGTTCACGGCCACGTTCGCGGCAAACCACCCGTACTGCTGGCGCAGCAACAGCCCCGCGGACTCGGCGGAGAAGGTCGAAAAGGTGGTCAGGCCGCCGAGGAAACCGGTGGCGACCAGCAGGCGCGCTTCGGCCGGCAAGGTCTGGAAATGGTCGAACACCCCCAGCGTGACGCCCATCAGCAGGGCGCCGGCCAAGTTGGCGCACAGCGTGCCCAGCGGCACGTCGGGAAACAGCGGATTGAGCGCCAGCGCCAGCCACCAGCGCAACAGGCTGCCCACGGCGCCGCCGATACCCACGGCCAGGAAACCGGTGTAAGCCACATCACCCCCCGCTACGTTAGGACACCCCGATTATGGGTGCCTTTGCCGCGGAAGGGGGAGGGCCGCAGTACCTTGCCGGTATACTCGCAAGTCCCTGCACGTATTGGCTGCCGAATGAATCCCGCGCCGCGCGATCCGAGGCGTTACCTGCCGTTCCTGCTCGCGGCCCTCTCGATGATCGGGCCGTTCTCGATCGACGCCATCTTCCCCGGCTTCCCCGATATCGGCCGCGATTTCCATGTCGGCGACGTGGCGCTGCAGCAGCTGCTCAGCGTCTACCTGTTGGCCTACGCGGTGATGAGCCTCTTCCATGGCGCGTTGTCCGATGCGTACGGGCGCAAGCCAGTCATCGTGATCTCGATGGCCATCTACACCCTGGCCTCGGTCGGCGCGGCCATGGCCCCCAGCTTCGCTTTCCTGCTGGCCTGCCGCGTCTTGCAGGGCCTGTGCGGCGGCGCGGGCATCGTGGTCGGGCGTGCCGTCGTGCGTGACAGCATGCACGGCGAGGAAGCCCAGCGGATGATGTCGAAGGTGATGATGATCTTCGGCGTGGCCCCCGCCATTGCACCCATCGTCGGCGCATGGCTACTGGGCATCGACGGCTGGCGCGGCATCTTCTGGGCCCTGACCGGCTTCACCATGCTGCTGACGCTGGGCGTGGCGTATTTCCTCGTCGAATCGCATCCCGTCGAGCGCCGCACCGTGTTCCGGCCGCGACCGCTGCTGCACGGCTACGCCGCCATCCTCGGCGACCTTCCGTTCTGGCCGCTGGCCATCGCCGCCTCGGTGAACTTCGCGGGCCTGTTCCTGTACATCGCCTCCGCACCCCACCTCATCCGCGATTTGCTCGGCCTGGGCGCGAGTGGCTTCCCATGGCTGTTCGTGCCGGTGGTCAGCGGCATGGTCTTCGGTGCGTTCATTTCCGGCCGCGTGGCCGGCCGGGTGAGTGCGGCGCGCACGGTGTCGTGGGGCTACGTGTCGATGCTCTCGTCCTGCGCGATCAACCTCATCCTGGCGCTGACGCTGGATCATCCGCGTGTGCCATGGTCGACGTTGCCACTGGCGCTCTACGGCTGCGGCGTGCAGCTGGCCTTCCCGACACTGACGCTCCTGCTGCTGGACCGTTTCCCGGATCAGCGCGGCGGCGTGTCCTCGGTGCAGGCGTTCGGCAGCCTGATCCTCACGGCGCTGGTTGCCGGCGTGCTCTCACCGGCACTGTCGGCCAGCATGCTGACGCTGGCCATGGGGGCGACGTCGATCTGCCTGATCGGGTTGGCGGCGTGGCTCTGGTATGCGTCGCTGGAGCGGAGGCGGCTGGCGCTTGCGAAAGCGTGCGCGGCGTCGTCGGTGGTGTCGCAGATCGAGCGGAATGAGCCGGGGTGAGTGGGCGCTTCGCTGCTGGCAGGCGATATCAGCCCACCGGCAACCCACGCTCCACAAGAAACGTCCTCGCTTCCGTCGCATCCTGCTCGAACCACGCCCGCGTCGAGCCCAGGCGATAGGTATATCCCCACCGATCCATGTCTTCCATGATCCTTGCACTGCCCACCGAGGGCAGCTGCCCGCCGAGCACGATCTGCAGGTAGCAGGTCGCATCCTCTTCCTCGATCGAGTCCGTGGCGTCGGTATGCACGAGCGCACGCTTCTCCGCCGGCAGCACGATCAGGTGGCAGGCTTCGTGGAGGAGGGAGTGAACGGGGGTGTCGGCGCGGGCGTAGACCGTCGTGCCGATGATGCCGGCTTCGGTGTCGCCCCAATAACTGCCGGGAATGGCTTCGCCGTCGGCGACCTCGATGAGGGTGAGGCCGAAATCGAGCAGGCGTTGCCGTGGTTCGTCGAAGCCGATGTCGCCGACGCGGAGGACCGCGTCGGCGGGATCGGACGAACTCATATCGCGGACTTGCCGTCCGGCAGGGCCACGGAGAGTTCGAGCACTTCGTGGCCGCTGTCACGCTCGAGCGTGACGTTGACCGCCTCGACATCGACGTTGACGTACTTGCGGATGACTTCGAGCAGCTCGTTGCGCAGCAGCGGCAGGTAGTCGGGACCGCCGCGCGTCGAGCGCTCCTGGGCGACGATGATGCGCAGGCGTTCTTTCGCGACGCCGGCCGTCGCTTCGGGTTTACGCTTCAGGAAATCGAGGATACCCATGCTCAACCTCCGAACACGCGCTTGAGGAAGCCCTTCTTGACCGGCTCGAGGAAGCGAAGCGGACGCTCTTCGCCGAGGATACGCGCTACGGTGTCCTTGTAGGCGGCACCGGCGTTCGAGTTGTCGTCGAGGATCACCGGTACGCCGGCATTGGACGCGGCCAGCACGTTTTCCGATTCCGGGATGACGCCCACGACGTTGATACCGAGGATGTCCTCGACGTCCTTCACGCTGAGCATCTCGCCGGCTTCGACGCGATTGGGGTTGTAGCGGGTGAGCAGCAGGTGCTGCTTGATCGGGGCCTCGCCCTTTTCCGCACGGCGCGTCTTGCTCGACAGCAGGCCGAGGATGCGATCGGAGTCGCGCACCGAGGATACTTCGGGGTTGACCACGACCACGGCATGGTCGGCGAAGTACATCGCCAGGTGGGCGCCTTTCTCGATGCCCGCCGGGGAGTCGCAGACGACGAAGTCGAAGTTTTCCTTCGCCAGTTCGTCGAGCACCTTTTCCACGCCTTCCTGGGTCAGCGCATCCTTGTCGCGGGTCTGCGAGGCCGCCAGCACGAACAGGTTTTCGTGGCGCTTGTCCTTGATCAGCGACTGCTTGAGCGTGGCCTCGCCGTGTACGACGTTGACGAAGTCGTACACCACGCGGCGCTCGCAGCCCATGATGAGGTCGAGGTTGCGCAGGCCGACGTCGAAGTCGATGACCGCGACCTTCTTGCCCTGCATGGCGAGACCGGTGGCGAGGGAGGCACTGGTGGTGGTCTTGCCGACTCCGCCCTTGCCGGAGGTGACGACGATGATTTCTGTCAAGAGATGTCTCCGAATGTTACTGCGACGGACGGCATCAGAGCCGCGCGACCATGAGTTTTCCACTGTCGAGCCAGCATTGCACGGGCTGGCCCTCGAATTCTTTGGGCATGTCTTCGAACACGCGGTAGTGCCCGGCGATGGCGACCAGCTCGGCGCGGAAATCGGAGCAGAAGATGCGTGCCGATTCGTCGCCCTGGGCGCCGGCCATGGCCCGTCCGCGCAGGCTGCCGTAGACATGGATGGAGCCGTCGGCGATCACTTCCGCGCCGTTGGCCACGGCGGCGGTGACCACGAGGTCGCGATCGCGCGCATAGACCTGCTGGCCGGAGCGGACCGCGCTGCCCGTGTGGTGCTGCGCGGTGATCGCACCGGTGATATCGGTGTCGTTGTCGTCGAGCGGCGCGCGGGCGGCTTCCACGCGGCCGGGCGCGGGCGGCGCGACCTGCACGGCGGCATCGCCTGAGGCAGGCTCGTACTGTGCGCGGAACTTGGCGATCAGCGGCAGGTTCATGCGCTCGGCGAGGGCCTCGGTCTCGGCGGTGCCGTAGGCGATGCCCACCGGCAGCATGCCCGCACTGCGGATGGCCTCGAGCAGGGCATCCACCATGCCGTCGTCGGGCAGCTTGGGCAGGTGCGAGAGGTCGAGCACCACCGCGGCGCGGTTGAACATCTGCGGCGCGGCGCGCACGCGGCGTTCCAGTTCCTCGACCAGGGCCGCGGCATCGACGCGGCGCAGGCGCACGCAGGCGATGCCGACCTGGCCGAAGCGCAGGTCGCAGGCGCTGTCGAGGGTTTCGGCGCGGGCGTTCATGCGTTCACCTGCGCGGCGGCCGGCGGCTCGCGCTCGCTCAGCCAGGGCACGGCGGGCAGGCCGTCCTGTTCGAGGTAGCGTTCGCGTACGAAGGGAAAACTGGGCAGCTCGCGGGCGAGCAGGCTGACCTTCGGGCCGTCGTGGCCCATCTTTTGCTGGCCCACTTCCTGGAAGCCCATCGTGCCGTGGAAGAGCACGGTCTGGTCGTTGCGGGGTTCCAGGAAAACTTCACAGGTCAGGAGCGGCACACGTACCTCGGCGTAACTCTGCACATCGCAGTAGAAGATGCGGCCCAGGCCATGGCCGCGCAATTCGGAAGCGATCACGATGCGATCGATATACACGAAGCTTTCGTAATGGGCCTGGAACCAGCGGAAATTGGGACTGGCGTAATCGGCATCCTGGCGCATGGCGATGAGGAAGCCGAGGATGCGGCTGTCCTGTTCGGCCACGCGGAAATAGTGCGCGACGTCGTAGAGGTGCCGCAGGCGGGACATGTCCGTGGCGAGGATGCCGGTGCCTGCCTCGTTATTGAGCGCCAGCACGGCATCCAGGTCGTGCTCGCGCACGTCGCGGATGGCAAGGGCCATTCGTTGCTCCGCTTGAGTGTTCTTGGAAAGCGACCCCCGGGTCGCGGATGACCCGCATTATGGCATGGGGAGCGTCGGTAGGCGCTGTATGCATGCCAGTCGCGACGGCCCGGCGCCCGCTGTTAACCGCTAGTTAAAAGCTCACCGGCGTCCGGCCGGTCTGGTCCCCGTGCCATCCGTCAGGTTACGGCCTTGTCCCGTGCCGCCCTATGATGCGGTCATGTCCAAGCTCCAGTTCAACCACGTGCGGCTGCTGCGCTACGCCACCTACCTGGCGTACCTGTGCGCCGGGCTGCCGTTGTCGATCCAGCGCGCCGGCAACCAGCCGGGCCAGATCGGCGACATGGCCCTGCTGGCCTGGATCGCCTGCTACCTGGTGTTCGGTGTGGTCTATGGCCTGCTGACCCGCCAGCTGGGCTCCCGGGTGGACGGTTTCACCCGCGTGGCGGTGCTGTTGATCCTCACGGGCACCGCGCTGGCGGTGGGCGGGCTCAGCAAGAGCGGTGTCAGCGCCCTGCTGCTGGTCATCGTGGCCGCGGTGGTGCCGTGGATCATCAGCCTGCCGCTGGCCATGGCCTGGATGGTGCTGGCGCACGTGGCGCTGATCCCGCTGTTCTATGCGGCCGTCGGCTGGCCCCTGGTGGCCTCGGTGATGCAGGCGGTGCTTTATTTCGGGTTCTCGGCGCTGATGTTCATCGCTTCCCTGATCGCCAGCCAGCAGGCCGACGAGCGCGAGGAACTGCGCCAGCTCAACGCGGAACTGCGTGCCACCCGTGCCCTGCTGGCCGAATCCACCCGCATCGCCGAGCGCATGCGCATCGCGCGCGACCTGCACGACCTGGTCGGCCACCACCTGACCGCGCTCAGCCTGAACCTGGAGGTGGCCAGCCACCTCACCAACGACACGGCCCGCGAGCACGTGCTGAAGGCGCAGAAGACCGCGAAGCAGCTGCTGGCCGACGTACGCGAGGTGGTCAGCGAACTGCGCCAGGACGATGCCATCGACCTCACCCAGGCGCTGCGCAGCCTGACCGAGGGCGTGCCCGGGCTGAAGGTGCACCTGAGCGTGCCGCCGCGCTTCGGCGTCGAGGACCCCCGACGGGCCCAGATGCTGCTGCGCTGCGCGCAGGAAATCCTCACCAATACGGTGCGCCATGCCCATGCGCGCAACCTCTGGCTGGTGTTCCGCCATACCGGACCCGACGAGTTGTGCCTGGACGCGCGCGACGACGGGCGCGGCAATCATCCGTTCCACCCGGGCAACGGCCTGAACGGCATGCGCGAGCGGCTCGCCGAGTTCGGTGGCACGCTCCGTTTCGGTGCCGATCCTGCGGGCGGGTTCGCCCTCACGGCGCGCCTGCCCCTGGGCGAGGAGCCCGCGCTGGCCCATGCGCCGACGCGTCACACGCTGGAGGTCCCGGATGACGCCGAGGCCGTCCCGCGTGCCACACTTTCCGTTCCTTCCGAGGGCCATCCATGATTTCCGTCTGCCTCGTCGACGATCAGAACCTGGTGCGCCAGGGCATCCGCTCCTTGCTGGACCTGGCCGGGGACATCCGTGTCGTCGCCGAATGCGCCGATGGCGCCCAGGCGGTGCAGATGATTCCCCAGGTTCGCCCCGACGTGGTGCTGCTCGACCTGCGGATGCCCAACATGAGCGGGCTGGACGTGCTGCAGACCCTCGGCGCGCGCAACGAGCTGCCGCCAACCATCATCCTGACCACCTTCGATGACGACCAGCTGGTGCTCTCGGGCCTCAAGGCCGGCGCGCGGGGTTACCTGCTGAAGGACGTCTCGCTCGACCAACTGGTGGAGGCCGTGCGGACGGTGTCGGCCGGCGGCTCGCTGGTGGCACCGATGGTCACCCAGCGCCTGCTGGCGGGGGTGGGCCGGATACAGAACCAGTTCTCCAGCCTGGAACAGCCCGACCCGCTCACCGAACGCGAAACCGAGATCCTGCGCCTCCTTTCGGGGGGCTACAGCAACAAGGAGATTGCCAATTCGCTGCGGGTGGCGGAGGGCACGGTGAAGAATCACGTCTCCAACATCCTGTCCAAACTGGGTGTTCGCGACCGCACCCGTGCGGTGCTGAAGGCCCTGGAAATGGGCATCGTCTGACTCTGTCCGGGCGCAGGGGCGATGGCTGGCCGGTTTCCGGCCGAAAATCCGCTTGTGCAGGCTTGCGAAAAAGGGCAGGGGACCCAATGGCGTTCCCCGCCGGGAGCAGCTACCATCGGCTCTTTCGGCACTGGCTAACCCCAAGCCACGGGCCGATTCTTCAGGGGTGACCATGCGGCAACCGTCCGTGTGCGGAGCCTGTTCGTAAGACGTTCGGAGAACCGTGGAATGACGCGTCTGTTAGAATTTATCGTTGCCCTCGTCATCGTCGCCATTTTGGGCGTCGTTGCCGGTGTGGCTATGCCCTCGACGGGACACGTCGAGCGCGAAATGCTGATCAGCAAGGACTTGCGCCAGGTTTACGACGTCTTCAGCAACTTCCGTCGATTCCCGGACTACACAGCCCTTCGCTCCCTCGATCCCAAGGTCCAGTTCGAACTTTCCGGCAAGGCCTATGGCCCGGGCGCAAAGATCTCCTGGAAGGCCGGCGATCCCAAGATGGGTGACGGCTCGCTCGAAGTCGCCTCCATCGATCCGGATTTCTCCAAGATCTCCGATGCCGGCAAGGGCACCATTGTGTGGACGGTCAACAACGGCTGGCGCGGTAACGACAAGAAGTTCACCATCAACCTCGAGCGCACTGGCCGCAGCCAGAAGCTCGTGAAGGTGAAGTGGGCCTACGATGTCGATTACGGCTTCAACCTGGTCAACCGCTTCTCCAACCTCTACATCCATGGCGATCCGGACGCGCTGATCCAGTTCAGCCTGTCCAACCTGCAGAACCTGATGGCGGCGATCCCGAACATCGACTACAGCAAGATGATCCCGGCTATCGCCGAGCAGCCTGCCAAGCCGATCCTGTTCGTCTCCACCACCGCTCCGCGCACCCTCGACGACGTCGATGCGGCGTCGGACAAGGCGATGGGCGAACTGCAGGCCGCGGCGAAGAAGCTGGGCGTGAACATCGTCGGCCCGCGCATCACCTTCACCACGAACTGGGGCGACCAGAACTACAACTTCGACGTGGCCGCCGAGATCGACGCCACCACGCTGAAGATCAACGGTCAGGACGTGCAGCTCACCGCCGCGCAGCGTCCGGCACTCGACACCACGGCTCCGGCCGAGGCATCGACCGCCGCCGCCCCCGCCGCGGGCGACACCGCCGCCGCACCGGGCAGCAAGGACAAGCTGGGTCGCGTGATCGTGGACGGCAACGTCAAGGCCGTGCTCGCCTTCGGTGGCAAGGCCCTGAAGGCCGAGTGGAACGGCACCGGCGCGGGCCTGCCGCAGACCCGTCAGATGCTGGAAGCCTACTCGCAGACCCACGGCTACAAGTTCGACGACGTGTCGTTCCGCGCCTATGACATCCAGGTCAAGGCGCCGGTCAACAACAAGGGCACGGTCGAGGGTTACGATGAGCAGAAGTTCGAGGTCTACCTGCCGCTGCAGGGCGACAACCTGCCGGACCAGACCCCCGAGCAGGAAGCCGGCCTGAAGCAGCCGGGCCTGGAAGAATCGGCTCCCGCCGGCTCGTCCTCGGCTCCCGCCCCGGCCAGCACCGCCGCGGCTCCGGCCGAAGCCGGCACCGCGCCGACGATGGCCAAGTAAGCCTCTGGCTTGCAGGTCACACGAAAAACCCCGCTGGAGACAGCGGGGTTTTTTTATGGGCCTTGGGCTGTGGAGCAAGAGCCGGCGGGTGCCACCCTCGGGGCCACGCCTGCGGCGACCCGTCAAGGAAAGCCGCTCCGCGGCCATGTATTGATTGCCCTTCGGGCCCGGGTCGGGCTTCGAACGGGGATTTTCGATTCGCCATCCATGGCTCAGCGAAAATGGCCGGCCGTCCTGGCCGGCCCCCTTCGGGCCTTATCCGTTCGAAGCCCTCGCCTGCGGCTACCGGCCCCGAGGGTGACACCCGCCGGCTCTTCCTGACACTGAGGTTGCGTGGGGGGAGAGCGAAGAGCGGGGTTTCGCTTCGTTGCTGGGAACGCTCGCTTGCCTGGTGTGCATGGCATCGGTCGCCTTAGATACGTCGAGGGTTCGCGCACGTGCGTGTGCTCCTACCCCCAGAAGGCAGATCAATCGTTGGATATGCCACAACCGGCCCTACCCGTGAGGTAGGAGCCCACGATGTGGGCGAAAAGCCAACAAAGCGGCGACGCCACACCCTGCACGTCTGCGACCGCTCGCGTCACAACCCACCTCAGTCTTGGGAAGAGCCGGCGGGTAGCCCCCTCGGGGCC
>NZ_JARVRT010000042.1:0-72119 GCF_030209605.1 Luteibacter sp. ME-Dv--P-043b | reverse complement strand
GCCGGCCATTTTCGCTGAGCCATGGATGGCGAATCGAAAATCCCCGTTCGAAGCCCGACCCGGGCCCGAAGGGCAATAAGAATACGGCCGCGCCAGCGGCCCTTCCTTGACGGGTCGCCGCAGGCGTGGACCCGAGGGGGCTACCCGCCGGCTCTTGCTCCAGGCGCCAAGGCTCCAAGCCCAACGCGATGCCAAAGGCGAGCCCACGCAATCCACCACCCCACCCCAACCAGGAGTTACGACGGTTTAACGGCCTCCGTGGTCCACTTTCCTCCAGTGAATTCCAGAGACAGCCCAGCCCATGGGTAAGCGTTTTTCCATCGTCAGGACGTTGCGCGATATCGCCTTCGACCTGTCGGACGTGGAGCACCCGGATCTCGCCTCGATGGGGCGGGACCTCGGCCGTGCGCTCCATGCCCACAGCCAGGAACTGGCCCAGGCCCTGGGGCCGTTGCGTGAGCGTCGCCGTGGCTTCGAGCGCTGGATACTCGCCGAGCGGTCGAAGCGACCGGTCAGCGTGCTGGTCATGGCCTGGCCGCCGGGTTATGTCACGCCGGTGCACGACCATGGCGGGCTGTGGGGGCTCGAAGCCACCATCTCCGGTGCGCTGGAAGTGGAATCGTTCGACCGTCCCCACGGCGACGAGCACGCCCTGCGCAGCACCGGGCGCACCTGGCTCGGTCCCGGGGACGCCACATGGTTCGACGCCACCGAGACGCACGCCCACCGCTGCCGCAATTTGTCGCGGCATGACACGGCGCTCACGCTTCACGTGTACGGTGGCGATCTGGCACAGTATCTCGCGTACGAGCAGCCGGGTCCCTCGGGACACTGGATAGCACGACCGAGGCAATCGATTATCGCGGGACGCCTGACGGCCTGACGGTCTACGGCCCTCCACCCCAGCCATCGGGCGAAGGACCAACAGCATGTTTCATAAAGTCGCCATCATCGGCGGTGGCGCGGCAGCGGCGACGCTGGTGAGTGAGTTGCTGGAGCGGCGTACGCCCCGGCCCTTGCACCTGGACTGGTACGCCGGCGCGCCGGCGGCCGGCCGTGGCATCGCCTATGGCACGCCCTCGGAACGCCACCTGTTGAACGTGCGTGCCGCATCCATGGGCATGTTCGTCAGCAAGCCGGGCGGTTTCCTCGAGTACGCCCAGGCGCTGGACCCCTCGGTCAAGGGTTCCGACTTCCTGCCACGGCGCCTCTACGGCGATTTCCTCCAGTCGCGCGTGGAGCAGGCGGTGAAACACGCCGCGTCACTGGGCCACGACATCAACGTGCATCCGTTCGACGCCGATGCGCTGGTGCCCACGGCCGACGGCGTGACCATCGGCTACGGCGACGAGGAATCCCATGCCGACGCCGCGGTGCTGGCCATCGGTTCGTTGCCGCCGCGCCCCCTGGCCGGCGTCGAGGACGCCGCCATCGCCAGCGGCCGCTACGTCACCGATCCCTGGCCGTTCCTGGACAGCGTGCAGCACGACGATCGCCCCCTGCGCGTGCTCGTCATCGGGCTTGGCCTCACCGCCGTCGACGTCCTGCTCGAACTGTCGGCGCATTGGCCGAACGCCCACTTCACCGCCCTGTCCCGCCACGGCAAGCTGCCCGAGCCGCACCTGGCCGCCGCCTCCGCACCGACGGACGACGGCTCGGAACTGGTCGAGGCGATGCAGGACGATCCGAACGTGCGCGTGTGGCTGCGTCGGTTGCGCGAGGCCACGGCCAACGCGAAGGACTGGCGCACCGTGATCGACAGCATGCGCCCGCATACCCAGGGCCTGTGGCGCGACCTGCCACGCGCCGAACGGTCGCGTTTCCTGCGTCACGCACGTTGGGCGTGGGAGCGGGCGCGTCATCGCATGCCGCCGCAGGTGGCCGCCGCCGCGACACGACTGGAAGCCGAAGGCCGCTTCGAGCGTGGGCGTGGCCGCATGCGCGCGGTACGCCTGTCGCCGGAAGGCACGCTGGACGTGGTGCGCGCGCTGCCCGGGGGCACGGAAAGCACGGCGTCGTACGACCTCGTCGTCCAGACCGTCGGCCTCAACACCGATACCCAGCGCACCGAGCATCGCCTCGTGCGCCAGCTGGTGGTCGACGGCCTGGTCCAGCCCGATCCCCTGGGCCTGGGCCTGCGCGCCGTGCCCGACGGCCACCTGCTGGACGGCAACGGCAAGGCCCGGCCCAACCTGTTCGCCATGGGCAGCATGCTGCGTGGCGCCCTGTGGGAATCCACGGCCATTCCGGAAATCCGCAAGCAGGCGCAGAACGTCGCCAACATGCTGCTGGGCTGACACGTCGAAAACGTGGACACTGCCGGCGTATGATCACGACGCTCATCGCCATCGCCGCGCTTTCCCTGCACGCCGCCGGCGTGCTGGCCGCCATGCACGCGGTCATGCATGCCCGCACGGCCCAGGGCGCCTTCGCCTGGGCCCTGGGCCTGGTCTTCCTGCCCTACCTGTCACTGGTGCCCTACCTGTTCCTGGGCGCCAGCCACTTCGGCGGCTACGTCGACCTGCACCGACAGCGCCAGGCGCGGTTCTTCATGCTCCACGAGGAGGTGGCCCACCCAGGTCACACCGGCCTGCTGACGCCGCCCGCCCCCGTCCATGACCCGCGTTACGATGCCATCGGGCGGATGATCAACAGCGCCATGCACAGCGGTCACGCACTGGCCCTGCACATCGACGGGGAGGCCGCCTTCACCGCGATGTTCGCCGCCATCGCCCGCGCCGAGCGCTATGTGCTGGTGCAGTTCTTCATCATCCACGACGACGTGCTCGGCCGACGCCTGCGCGATGCCCTGCTGGAACGCGCCGCCGCCGGTGTGCGGGTATGCCTGCTCTACGACGGCATCGGCAGCCACGCCCTGCCGGACAGCTACGTGGAAACCCTGCACAAGGGCGGCGTCGAAGCACGTCGCTTCGCCACCCGGCGCTGGCGCAACCGCTTCCAGCTCAATTTCCGCAACCATCGCAAGGTGCTGGTGGTGGATGGCGAGCGCGGCTTCGTCGGTGGCCTCAACGCCGGCGACGAATACCTCGGCGCCTCGCCACCGCTGTCACCGTGGCGCGATACCCACATGCAGATCGAGGGGCCGGCCGTGGCCGACCTGCAGCGGGTGTTCGCCGAGGACTGGTACTGGGTGACCGGCGAGCGCCCGCCGTCGTCGCCCCCGCCCGAACGCTGCGGACGCGCCGCCACGCTCATCGTGGCCACCGGGCCGGCCGACCGGCAGGAAAGCTGCTCGCTGTTCTTCACCCAGGTGATCCACGCGGCGAAGCGACGCATCTGGATCACCACGCCTTACTTCGTGCCGGATCCGGCCGTGTTCGCGGCATTGCGCCTGGCCGTGTTCCGTGGGGTGGACGTGCGCATCCTGATTCCCTGCCGCCCCGACCATCGCACCGTGTTCATGGCCAGCACGCTCTATGCGCACGAGGCCACGGTGGCCGGCATCCGCATGTTCCGCTACCAGCCGGGCTTCGTGCACCAGAAGGTGATGCTGATCGACGAGGACACCGCCGTGGTCGGCAGCATGAACCTGGACAACCGCAGCTTCCGGCTGAACTTCGAGATTGCCGCGCTGAACGTCGATGAGACCTTCGCCGCCGAGGTGGAAGCGATGCTGGAAACGGACTTCGCCAACGCGGACGAAGTGAACGTCAACGACTACCGGCGGCTGTCGTACCTGCGGCGTGTGGCCCTGCATGTGGCGCGCCTGTTCGATCCGGTACTCTGACGCCTCGCGCCACCTCGCCGACCAGGGACTCATCATGCTTCGTACCCTCGCCTTCCTCACCGCCATGACCGCCGTCGGTGCCTCTGCCGCCCCCGCGCAGTTCGTCGAACGCAGCGTCGACGTGGCCGGCCGGACCTACCGCTATCAGGTGTTCGTCCCCGCGGACATCACGCCGCATCCCGCCATGGTGCTGTTCCTGCATGGCAGCGGCGAGCGTGGCAACGACAACCTCAAGCCGTTGTCGCAGGGCCTGCCGCCCTGGTTGAAGCAGCACACCGATTTCTCCGCCGTGGTGGTGATCCCCCAGGCGCCGGACAACACGGAGTGGACGGACAAGGCCGATGCCGACATGGCCATGGCCGCGCTGGAAAAAAGCGTCATGGAGTTCCATGGCGATCGCAAGCGCCTCTACCTCACCGGCCTGTCCATGGGTGGTTATGGCTCTTGGCAGCTCGCGGCGGATCATCCGGGCACGTTCGCCGCGGCGGCGATCATCTGCGGCGGCGTCACCCAACTGGGCGACGACGAAGACCGCCAGCTGTTCGTGCAGGGGGTGCCGACCGGCAGCGACCCCTTCGCCTGGGTGGCGCAGAAAGTCGGTGCGCTACCGGTGTGGATCTTCCACGGCGGCGACGACAACGTCGTGCCCACCGAGCAGTCGCGGAAGATGCATGCGGCGCTGGTGGCCCGCAAGGCCGAGGTGAAATACACCGAGTTTCCGGGCGTGAACCATGGCTCGTGGCAGAAAGCCTATGCGACACCGACGCTGTGGGACTGGATGTTCGCCCACCACCGCTGAGCGTCAGGGCGTGGGGGTGCGCATGCCTTGCAGCAGTTGCCTGAAGCCGCCGGAAAACACGGCCCAGCCCAGGCACACCCCCACCAGCGACCCCACGCATTCGAAGAACACGCGCAGGCCGATGGCGTCCGGATCGTGCACCGCCGCCAGCTTCAGGCGCAGCAGCGTCATCGATTGCAGCGGGGCGAAGTTGAAGTAGAAAAGGTCCCAGAGGTCCTGGCCGCCGGCGAGCACCAGCGTGAGCGCGAAGGCCACGCTGATGTCCTTGCCGTGGCTCCAGCCGTTGGCCTTGCCGAACGCCCGCACCACCGCGTAGAGCACCAGGCCCACCAGCAGCGCGATGCCACCCGTCTCCAGCGCACCGACAATGCCGAAGCCGGTCCAGCTGCGATCGTAGGGCATGGTGGAACCTCGTCGGGAATCAGGGAGGCATTATGCCCGGGTAGCGGCCGCTTTCCCGCGGGAATCCGTGTCGCGACCGAAACGCAGGTACAGCGACACCGACAGCAGGGCCGCCGCCAGCGCGGCGAAACCGGCGAGAAGGAAGATGGCCGGGTAGTCGTAGATCCCCGCCACCCAACCGCCCACCGGCCCGGTCAGGCCCAGCGCCACGTCCAGGAATACCGAATACGCGCCCAGCGCCGCACCTCGGTTATGGGTGCTGACGCGGTTCACCGCCTCCACGCCCAGCGCGGGGAAGACCAGCGCGAAGCCGGCCCCGGTCAGGGCCGCGCCGGCCATCGTGGCGTTCGGCGTGCTGCCGAGCCAAAGTGCAACCAGGCCGCAGGCCTCGATCGCCAGAGACACGATGGCCACGCGATAGCCGCCGAAGCGGTCGATGACGTTGCCGAACACGAGGCGGATACCGATGAAGCAGCCGCCGAAGATGGACAGCGACAGCGCCGCGTCGGTCCACCCGCGACTGGCGTAATACAGCGCGACGAAGGTGGACAACGAACCGAAACCGATCGAGCCCAGGGCCAGGCCCACGCCGTAGGGCATGACACGCGACAGCACGCTCTTGAACGGCAGTCGCTCACCGTGGCTGGGCGCGATGCGCGCCTTCGCCAGCGCGAGCGGCACGGCGATCAACCCCAGCACGAAGGTAAGGATGCCCAAGGCGATGAAGCCGTGGTCGCGGGCGAGCGTCACACCCAGCGGCGCACCCAGCGCGATGCCGCCGTAGGTGGCGATGCCGTTCCAGGAAATCACCCGCGCGGTATGTTCGCCACCGATGCCGCCGATGCCCCAGGTGATCGACCCGGTGCTGACCCAGCTCTCGGCAAAACCCAGGCCCAGCCGGCTGAGCAGGATCAGCACCAGCGACAGCGCCGGAATGGTCGGCACCAGCGCGGCCAGTGCGAGGAACAGACCCGAGAGCGCCAGCACGACCAGCCCGGTGAGCACGGCGCGTTTCGGTCCCATCGCGTCGGCCATGCGCCCGGCATAGGGCCGGCTCATCAGCGTGGCGAGGTACTGCGCGCTGACCGCGAGGCCGGCCAGGATGGTCGAGTAACCGAGGTCGAGATGCGCGAAGCCCGGCAATACGGCCAGCGGGATACCGATGCAGAGATAGACGACGAACGTGAACACGACGGCGGAAAGGATGCGCGCCGTGATCGCGAAACGCCGCCCGCGCTGGGGGACAAGGGGAGGTAGGGACATGGCGGGGATTATAACGCCGGGGTGTTGCGGTGCATCATGAAGAATAATTCGCCCACATCGTGGGCTCCTACACGATAGCCGTTGTAGGAGCCCACGATGTGGGCGATCACGATCACCGGATGTAGGAGCCCACGATGTGGGCGATTTCCTCTCAAAGCCCCACCGGCTGCCCCGTCTGCAACGACTCGCGCAACGCGATGGCGATGCGCGTCGCTTCCACCGCGTCGTCCATGGTCAGGTCGAACGGCGTGTCGTCGAGCACGGCGTCGACGAAATGCCGGGCCTGGGTGACGAAGGCCGGGGCAAAACGCTCGTAGAACGACGGCAGCACCGTGTTGCGCACACCGTGCGCATCGGCAATCTCCACGCGGTCCGCGCGCGGGTTGCGACCGATGCTGACGCGGCCGGCGGTGCCGGTGACGTCGGTATGCGTGTCGTGGCCGTGCGCCTGCGTGCGCGACGCGTAGAACATCGCCATGCGACCGCCCTCGAACTCCACAATGGCGATGCCGTTGTCCACGTCGCCGAGGGCTTCCAGCGGCGGATACATCGCCACGGTGCCCGTCGAGTACACCTTGGTGGCCTTCGGCCGGCCCAGCAGCCAGCGGGCCAGGTCGATGTCGTGCACGCTGCAGTCGAGAAAGATGCCGCCGCTGGTGGGCGCGAACTTCAGGAACGCACCGCTCGGGTCGGCCAGGTCCGTCGTCTGCGAATACACCAGGAACGGACGGCCGATGCCGCCCGCCTCGATATGGCGGAACGCGTTCCGGTAGCTGTCGTCGAAACGACGCACGAAACCCACCATCGCCCGTTTGCCGGCCACCGCCGCATGCGCCGCGGCGCGGCGGCAGTCGTCCAGTTCCAGCGACAACGGCTTCTCGCAGAACACGTGCTTGCCCGCGTCCAGCGCCTGCGCGATCTGCGCGGCATGCAGCGAGGTAGGCGTGACCAGGAACACGGCATCCAGCGACGGGTCGGCCAGCATGTCCTCATAGGAGGTATGGATGGTTGGAACATCCAGCGTGTCGCGGGCCCAGGCACGCTCCGCCTCCACGGGACTGCACACGGCGGCCAGTTCCGCGCGCGGGACGGCGCGCGCCAGGTTCTCGGCATAGCGCTGGCCGAGCCGGCCGAGGCCGGCAAGACCGATACGAAGCGTGGCCATGGTCAGATACTCACCTCGATCGCCTTGCCCTCGCGCCAGGAACGCGCGGCGGCCTCGGCCAGTTCCAGCGCCTTGATACCGTCGGCGATGGTGGTGCGCACCGGCGTGCCGCCAGCCAGCGCGTCGAAGAAGTGGGCGATCTCCGCCGCATACGCCTCGCGGTAGCGCTCGAGGAAGAAATGCTCCGGCAGGTCGTGCGCGATGCTGGACGCGGTATGCGCGACGACCTGGGTCGGCGCCACGTTGCCGGCCTGCAACATGCCCTTGCTGCCCAGCACCTCGAAACGCTGGTCGTAGCCGTATGCGGCACGGCGCGAGGTATTGATCTGGCAGAGCCGGCCGCTGCGCGTGCGGATGGTGACCGCCGTGGTGTCGATGTCACCGGCCTCCTGGATGGCCGGATCGGTGAGGCAGCTGCCGGTGGCATGCACGCTGACCGCTTCGTCGGAAAGAATCCAGCGGAAGATGTCGAAATCGTGGATCAGCATGTCCTTGAAGATGCCGCCGGAACTCTTGATGTAAGCGACCGGCGGGGCACCGGGATCACGGCTGGTGACCACCAGCAGTTCCGGCGTACCGATCTCGCCGTTATCCAGCCGCTTCTTCAGCGACGAGAACGTGGGGTCGAAGCGGCGCTGGAAGGCGATCATGCAGGTGACGCCGGCCTTTTCCACCGCGGCCTGGCACGAGCGCGCGCGCTCCACGTCCAGGTCCACCGGCTTCTCGCAGAAGATCGCCTTGCCCGCCGCCGCCGCGCGATGGATCAGGTCGGCATGCGTGTCGGTGCTGGAACCGATGACCACGGCACCGACGGCCGGATCGTTCAGGGCCTCGTCCACGCTGGCGACCTTGGCGCCATGCTTGCCCGCCAGCTCATCGGCCGAGGGCGCGTGCACGTCCACCACGTAACGCAGGCGGGCTTCGGGGTGGCGGGCGACGTTGCCTGCGTGGATCTTGCCGATGCGACCGGCACCGAAAACGGCTACTTCAATCATCGTATTCTCCTCGGGGAAGTGTTTCTTCGACGGTCAGTTCGAGCTTGTAGGCCAGCGCGACGAACAGCGCCTGGCACAGGCACATGGTGCTGGTGAGACCACGGAAGGCGAACGCGCTGCCCTCCTTCACCTTCAGTAGCACATCCGAATGCCGCGCCAGCGGGCCCAGGTCGCTCTCGGTGATACCGAGCACGCCGGCCTTGTGCTGCTGCGCCACGCGCATGGCGTAAAGCGTTTCCTTGCCGAACGGCGGGAAGCTGATGGCGATCAAGGCATCGCCCTTGCCGATGCTGCGCAGCTGCTCGCGGAACATGCCGCCCAGCCCGCTGACCAGGTGTACCCGCTTGGGTGTGTGCTGGAGGGCGTAGGCGATATAGGTGGCGATGGCGAACGACCGGCGCACGCCGATCACGTAGATGTTTTCGGCGGCGGCCAGCATGTCCACCGCTTTCTGGAAGCGCACCTCATCGATCTCGGCGGCCAGTTCGTCCAGGCCGGCGCGGCTGGCGTCGATGAAACGCGAGGCGATCTCCACCGCGGGCAGGCTGCCCTTGCCGCCCTTGATGACGCTACGGATGCGCTGCTGGTAGCTGCGCTGCGGCGCCGCCTGCGCCGTGAAGGCGTTGCGGAACACCGCCTGCATCTCGGTGAAGCCGGAATAGCCGAAGCGCTGGGCGAAGCGGACCACCGCCGACGCGTGCACGCCGCAGCCCTCGGCAATCTCACCCACGCGCTGGACCATGATGGAACCACGATGTTCCTCAAGGTAGCGGGCCACGCCCTGCAACTGCCGCGGCAAGGCCTCGAATTCCTCCGCGATGCGCTGCATGAGGGCATCGGCTTCGTCGCGTTTGGCCATGGGGCACTCCAGGGGGGACCGGCGGCATTCAACCACGGGATGGAACATATTTTCCATTTATTTTTTTGCTGCAATGCAAATTGCAACCGTGGAACGGCAGGTCCATGCTCGGCTCGCTTTCGGCACAAACCGCGGCCCCCGGGCCGTCGTCGCAGTTCGATACCCATCACCCGACCGCGCCGCGGTCACCTGTGGAGGCTATATGCGATCCAAACTTTTCCACGCCTCGTTGGCGGCAGCCCTCGCCCTCGGTCTCGGCCTTGCCGCCCCTGCCTCGCAGGCCGCGCCCGGCGACCGTTATGTCCTGGTGACCCACGCCGCCGATTCCGATTCCTGGTGGAACACGATCAAGAACGCCATCAAGCAGGCGGGTGAGGACTTCGGCGTGGAGGTGGACTACCGCGGCTCCGGCAACGGCGATCTCTCCGAAATGGCGCGCCAGCTCGAGTCCGCCGCCGCGCGCAACTACAAGGGCGTGTCGTTCGACATCGCCAGCTTCGCGGTACTGAAGTCGCCGGCGGCGAAGATTTCCGCCAAGGGCATTCCCATCGTCACGATCAACTCCGGCACCCCGGACGAGAGCAAGAAGATCGGCGCGATCATGCACGTAGGCCAGGGCGAGTACGACGCCGGCAAGGCCGCTGGCGAGCGCGCCAAGGCCAAGGGCGTCACCAGCTTCGTCTGCGTCAACCACTACGCCACCAACAACGCCTCGTTCGAACGCTGCAAGGGTTTCGCCGACGCCATCGGCGTGAAGGACTGGCGCAAGACCTCGATGATCGATTCGGGCATGGACCCGACGGTGGTCGCCAGCAAGGTCAGCGCCTACCTGCGCAGCAACCCGAAGACCCAGGCCATCCTGGCCCTCGGCCCCAACGCCGCGGAGCCGACCATCAAGGTGGTCAACGACATGCACCTGGCCGGCAAGATCGACTTCGGCACGTT
Source organism: Luteibacter sp. ME-Dv--P-043b (assembly GCF_030209605.1). Classification (NCBI taxonomy): domain Bacteria; kingdom Pseudomonadati; phylum Pseudomonadota; class Gammaproteobacteria; order Lysobacterales; family Rhodanobacteraceae; genus Luteibacter; species Luteibacter sp. ME-Dv--P-043b. The sequence goes on along the minus strand of NZ_JARVRT010000042.1, from coordinate 61,943 downwards.
CGATCTCTCCCCCGCCATCATCAACGGCATCAAGTCCGGCACGATCCAGTACGCGATCGACCAGCAGCCGTACCTGCAGGGCTACATGGGCATCGCCGCGCTGGTGATCGCGCATGACGAGAAAACCAACGACCCGGCGAAGATCATCGCCGCGCTCAAGGCCAACCCGAAGTTCCAGGCCCGCCTGAAGCAGTACGACCTGAAGCCCGTCTACACCGCCACGGGGGTCAGCTCCGGCCCGGCCTTCGTCACGAAGGACAACGTGGCCACCGTCGAGAAATACGCCGGTCAGTACCGCTGATCGCCGGGGAATGAACCATGAGCGCCATCAATGAGAGCGTGTCAGACATGATCCAGTCCAACCGCGCGAAAGCGCCGGAAGCACCGACCTCCACGGACGAACGCGTGCGACGGGTATCCCCGTGGCGCATTCTCCTCGACCGGCCCGAACTCGGGTCGATCGCGGGCACCGTGCTCGTCTTCGTCTTCTTCGGCATCTTCGCCCGCGGCTCGGGCATGTTCGCGCTCGATGGCGTGATCAACTGGGCGCAGGTAGCGGCGTACCTCGGCATCCTGGCCGTGGGCGCCTGCCTGCTGATGATCGCCGGCGAGTTCGATCTGTCGATGGGTTCGATGATCGGCTTCGCCGGCGTCCTGGTCGCCATTCCACCGATGTACCTGGGCTGGCCGCTGTGGGCGGCCGTGCTCTTCGCCTTCGTCGGCTGCATGGCGCTGGGTGCGCTCAACGGCTACCTGGTGGTGCGCACCCGGTTGCCGTCGTTCATCGTCACCCTCGCTTTCATGTTCATCCTGCGTGGCCTCACGCTGGTGCTGTCCACCAGCTTCGCCAACAGCACCATCGTCAGCGGCGTGGGCGACAAGTTCGCCGAGGACCCGCTCATCAATGCGCTGTTCTCGGGCACCACGCTGCACTGGCTGTTCACCGCGCTGGCCGGCATGAACCTGATCGAGAAGCTGCCCAGCGGCGATCCCGTGGTCGGCGGCATTCCCAAGGTGCTGGTGTGGTGGCTGGTGATGGGCCTGGCCGCCGGCTTCGTGCTGGCGCGCACCCGCTTCGGCAACTGGATCTTCACCGTGGGCGGCGACGCCAACGCCGCCAAGAACGTCGGCGTGCCGGTGCGCCGGGTCAAGGTGTCGCTGTTCGTGCTCACCGCGTTCTGCGCCTGCCTGTTCGGCGTGCTCCAGGTCGCCGACGTGGGTTCCGCGGCCGCCGATCGCGGCCTGCAGAAAGAGTTCGAAGCCATCATCGCCGTGGTCATCGGTGGCGCGCTGCTTACCGGCGGCTTCGGTTCGGTCATCGGTGCCTGCTTCGGCGCACTGATCTTCGGCGTCGTGCAGATCGGCATCTCGTACACCAACATCGATTCGGACTGGTACCGCGTGTTCCTCGGCGGCATGTTGCTGCTGGCGGTGCTGTTCAACCATTACATCCGCAGCCGCGCTGCGAGTACCAAGTGAGGACCGCCCGCATGGCCGACGATTACATTCTCGAACTGGACAACGTCAGCAAGTTCTTCGGCAGCGTGATCGCCCTGCAAGGCGTGACGTTGCGGTTGCGGCGCGGCGAAGTGCATTGCCTGCTCGGCGACAATGGCGCCGGCAAGTCCACGCTGATCAAGACCCTGGCCGGCGTGCACCAGCCCAGCACCGGCGAATACCGCGTCGAAGGGCAACCCGTGAAGTACGGCTCGCCGCGCGAGGCGCTGGACGACGGCATCGCCACCGTTTACCAGGACCTGGCGCTGGTGCCGCTGATGAGCGTCGCGCGCAACTTCTTCGCCGGGCGTGAGCCGCAGCGGAAGGTGTTCGGGCTGATTCCCGTCATCGACATGCGCTACGCCAACGAGACGGCGCGCGAGAAACTGGCCGAGATGGGCATCCGCGTGCGCGACGCCAGCCAGCCGGTGGGCACCATGTCCGGTGGCGAGCGGCAGTGCCTGGCCATCGCCCGCGCCATCCATTTCGGCGCCAAGGTGCTGATCCTGGACGAGCCCACCGCGGCTCTCGGCGTCAAGCAGTCGTGCAACGTGCTCAAGCTGATCCACAAGGCGCGCGAGCGCGGCATCTCGGTGATCTTCATCACTCACAACGTGCACCACGCCTACCCCATCGCGGACAGCTTCACGCTCTTGAACCGCGGCCAGTCCATGGGCACCTTCGCCAAGGCGGATGTCACCAAGGAAGCCGTGCTCGACATGATGGCCGGCGGCACCGAGATCCAGAGCCTGGTCGACGAACTGGAAGGCCGCGCGGCCTGAACACGGAAAACCCCCATGCGTAGTCCCCTGCCCCGCTCCGCCTCCCGCCCCATCGACGTCGCCTGCCTCGGCCGGCTCGCGGTGGATCTCTACGCCCAGCAGATCGGCGCCCGCCTGGAGGACGCCACCAGTTTCGCCAGGTACCTCGGCGGGTCCTCGGCCAACGTCGCCTTCGGCACGGCGCGACTGGGCCTGCGCTCGGCCATGCTCGCCCGCGTCGGCGACGACCACATGGGCCGTTTCCTCACCGAGACGCTGGACGCCGAGGGCTGCGACATCAGCCAGGTCACGGTCGACCCGGACCGCCTCACCGCCCTGGCCATCCTGGGCATCAAGGATCGCGAGACCTTTCCCTTACTGTTCTACCGCGACAACTGCGCCGACATGGGGCTGACCGCGGAGGATATCGACGAGGCCTTCATTGCCCGCTGCCGCGCGCTGGCCATCACCGGCACGCACCTGTCGCAGCCGGGCGTGCATGCCGCGGCCACGCGGGCCATCGACCTGGCCCGCCAGCACGACGTGCGCACGGTGCTCGACATCGATTACCGTCCGGTGCTCTGGGGCCTGACGGGCAAGGGCGACGGCGAGCGCCGCTTCGTGGCCGCCGATCATGTCACCGCGCACCTGCAGGCCAGCCTGCCGGGCTTCGACCTGATCGTCGGCACGGAAGAGGAATTCCATATCGCCGGCGGCAGCGAGGACCTGCTTGCGGCACTGCGCGCGGTGCGCGGCATCAGCGCCGCCACCCTGGTGGTCAAGCGTGGCGCCATCGGCTGCAGCGTAATCGACGGGCCCATTCCCGAGCGCATCGACGACGCCCCGACTTACCGCGGCGCGCGCGTGGAAGTGCTGAACGTGCTCGGCGCGGGCGACGCCTTCCTTTCCGGTTTCCTGACCGGCTGGCTGGACGGCGAGTCCGTGGAGCGGGCCTGCGCGTTCGCCAACGCCTGCGGCGCCATCGTGGTGTCCCGCCACGGCTGCGCACCGGCCATGCCCGCCCGTGCGGAGCTCGAAGCATTCCTCACCCGTGAAGGCGGCATCCCGCGGCCTGATCTCGACGCCGAGCTGTCCCACCTGCACCGCACCGCCGTGCCGCGCAAGGCGTGGAACGACCTGTATGTATTCGCCTTCGACCACCGGGTGCCGTTCTTCGAGCTGACCCGCGAAGCCGGCGGCGACGAAGCTCGGCTGCCGCGCCTGAAGGAGCTGCTCGTGGACGCGGTGGCCGCCACCGAACGCGCCGGCCACCTGCAGGGCCATGTCGGCCTGCTGGCCGACGACCGCTACGGCCAGGATGCGCTGAACGCAGCCACCGGCCGCGGCTGGTGGATCGGCCGGCCGGTGGAAGTGCCCGGCTCCTGCCCGCTCGAACTCGAACGCGGCCGCTCCATCGGCAGCCAGCTGATCGCGTGGCCGCGCGAGCACGTCATCAAGTGCCTCGTGGCCTTCGACCCCGATGCCACGCCCATGGAGCGCGTGGAACAGGAAACCCAGATCCGTTCGCTCTACGATGCCGCCGTCATCAGCGGCCACGAGCTGCTGCTGGAAATCATCCCGCCGTGCACGGGCGGCCCCGCTCAGCGCGACGAGCTGGTGCTGCGCTCGATGAAACGCATCTACAACCTCGGCATCCGCCCCGACTGGTGGAAGCTGTGCCCGCCGCAGCGCGACGCGTGGCAGGGCATCGACGCCCTGATCGCCGAGCGCGACCCGCATTGCCGCGGCGTGCTGCTGCTCGGCCTGAACGCCCCCGAGGCGGTCCTAGCGGCCGGCTTCGCCGATGCCCTGGAGAGCACCACGTGCCGTGGCTTCGCGGTGGGCCGCACCTTGTTCAGCGAACCGGCGAAAGCCTGGCTGGCGGGGCGGATCGACGATGAGACGCTGGTCGCCCAGGCGCGTGCGGCGTTCGAACGGATGATCGCCCTGTGGCGCGAAGGCCGTCGTGCCCCGCAGGCGCCGATGCGGGAAGGCGCCGCGGCATGACCACGCCCTCCTCTCCCCCGGTCACCGTCCGGCTGACCACGGCGCAGGCGTTGGTCCGTTACCTCGCCGCACTGCAGGGCCGCGATCCGGACAGCGATGTGTCCGCGCCGCTGTTCGGCGGGGTCTTCGCCATCTTCGGCCACGGCAACGTGGCCGGGCTGGGTGAAGCGCTGCACGGCATCCGCGACACGCTGCCGACGTATCGCGCGCACAACGAACAGGCGATGGCGCATACCGCCATCGCCTACGCCAAAGCGCACATGCGCCGGCGGATGATGGCCGTCACCACGTCCATCGGACCGGGTGCCACCAACCTCGTGACGGCGGCGGCGCTGGCTCACGTCAACCGCCTGCCGGTGCTGTTGCTGCCCGGCGACATCTTCGTCTCGCGCGCTCCGGATCCGGTGCTGCAACAGCTGGAGGATTTCGGCGACGGCACCGTCTCGGTCAACGACTGCCTGCGTCCGGTGTCCCGCTACTTCGACCGCATCGTGCGTCCGGAACAGTTGCTGACGGCGCTGCCACGGGCCATCCGCGCGCTCACCGATGCCGCCCTCTGCGGCCCGGTGACGCTGGCGTTGCCGCAGGACGTGCAGGCCGAGGCGTACGACTGGCCGCTGGCCTTCTTCGAGCCGCGCGAGATCGTGTTCCGCGCGCCGCAGCCCACCGACGACGAACTGATGCACGCGCTGGACGCCATCGAGGCGGCCGAGCGTCCGGTCATCGTGGCCGGCGGCGGTGCCCTGTACGCCAGGGCCACCCCGCAATTGCTGGCCTTTGCCGACAAGCACGGCGTGCCCGTGTGCGAGACCCAGGCCGGCAAGGGCGTGCTGCCGTGGAACCACCCGCTGCATCTCGGCCCCGCGGGCGTCTGCGGCTCCACCGCCGCCAACGCCCTGCTGCGCGACGCCGACCTGGTGATCGCCGTGGGCACGCGACTGCAGGATTTCACCACCGGCTCGAATGCCCTGTTCGCCCACGTGCCGATCCTCTCGGTCAACGTCAATACGTTCGACGCGCTCAAGGGCAACGGCCTGGAAGTGATCGGGGATGCCGCACGCGTGCTGGACGACCTGGGCTTCGGCCTGGAGGACTGGACCGCTCCGGAAGCCTGGACATTGCGCGCGCGCCAGGTGGCCGGGGCATGGCTGGACATCGTGGCGCGCACCACGGATGCCCGCCAGCCGCCGGCAGGCCGCCTGCCCTACGACGGCGAAGTGATCGGTGCCGTGCAACGCTCGTCGTCACGCTCCACGCAAGACGACGTGGTCGTCTGCGCCGCGGGCACGCTGCCGGCGGAACTGGAAAAGCTGTGGCGAACCGAAACACCCGGCGGTTACCACATGGAATACGGCTACTCGTGCATGGGATATGAGATCGCCGGCGGGCTGGGCGTGAAGATGGCCCTGCCCGACCGCGAGGTGGTGGTCATGGTCGGCGACGGCAGCTACCTCATGATGAATTCCGAGATCGCCACCTCGGTGATGCTCGACGCCAAGCTCATCGTCGTGGTGCTGGACAACCGGGGTTACGGCTGCATCAACCGGCTGCAACAGTCCACCGGCAGCGCTGCGTTCAACAACATGTTCGACGATTGCGTGCAGGGCCGGCACGGCGCACCCACCATCGATTTCGCCGCGCATGCCCGCGCCATGGGCGCGATCGCCGAGCACGTCGCCGACATCGCCGGCCTGGAGGCCGCGATGGAACGCGCGCGCGCCGCCGACCGCACCTACCTCATCAGCATCGATACCGACCACACGCGCACCACGGACGAAGGCGGCGCCTGGTGGGAGGTGGCGATCCCCGAAGTATCGTCGCGCGACGCCGTGCGCGACGCCCGCGCCGGCTACGACACCGCCATCGTGGCCCGCAAGACCAGGAACACGCCCGCATGAAAAACGATCCCATCCGCATCGGTATCAACCCCATCTCCTGGAGCAACGACGACCTGCCTTCGCTCGGCGGCGAGATCCCGTTGTCCACCGCACTCACCGAAGGCAAGGCCATCGGCTACGAGGGCTTCGAACTGGGCAACAAGTTTCCCAAGGAGCCGGCCGCGCTGCGCGACCTGATGGCCGGCTACGGCCTGGACGTGGTGTCCGGCTGGTATTCGGGGCGCGTGGCCGAGCGGTCCGCGCAGGACGAAACCGTGGCCGTGGAAAAGCACCTCCGTCTGCTGGCCGAGAACGGCTGCAAGGTCATGGTCTACGGCGAGGTGGCCCACGCCATCCAGGGCGAGCCGGTGCCGCTGTACAAGCGCCCGCGTTTCCGCACGGCCGACGACTGGAAACGCTACGGCGACAACCTCACCGCGTTCGCGAAGTTCACGCTGTCGCACGGCGTGCGGCTGGCCTACCACCATCACATGGGCGCCTATGTGGAATCGCCCGAGGATGTAGACCAGCTGATGGCCCACACCGGCGACGAAGTGGGCCTGTTGTTCGACAGCGGCCACACGTACTTCGGCGGCGGCGACCCCCTGGCCGTGCTGGACCGCCACATCGGCCGCATCTGTCACGTGCACTGCAAGGACGTGCGTCCCGGCGTGGTGCGCCTGGCACGCAACCGCCACTGGACCTTCCTCGAATCCGTGCTCAATGGCGCCTTCACTGTGCCGGGCGATGGCGTGATCGATTTCGCCGCGATCATCGATCGCCTGAAAACCCACGGGTACACCGGCTGGCTGGTGGTCGAGGCCGAGCAGGATCCGTCCGTGGCACCCAGCTATGCCTTCGCCAAGAAAGGCTACGACACGCTGCGTCACCTGCTGGACCGCGCGACGGTCGGGGAGGCCGCATGAGCCTGCTGGTCAAGGCGATGCCCACCGGCGAGGCCATCGTCAAGGTCACCCCGGAAACCGCCCACTGGAAACACGTAGGCTTCGAAGCACGCCGCATCGCGGCGGGATCGACGCTGGAGATCGCGCTGCCGGACGGTCGCGAGGGTTGCCTGGTGGTGCTCGTGGGCCGCGTGGACATCGCGGTGGCGGGCCACTCGTGGAAGGATCTCGACGGACGCGCCAGCGTGTTCGAGGACCGCGCGCCGCACGCGGTCTATGCGCCGCCCTCATCCGTGTACACGGTGACCGCGCATACCGATGCCGAACTGGCGCTGGCGTCCGCGCCGGCCACCGGCAAGTTTCCCGCGCGTCTGATCGACCCGGCGACGATGAAGCGTTCCACGCGCGGCACCGGCGCCAACACGCGCTACGTGTGCGACATCCTGCCGGAAACGGAGGACGCGGAGTCGCTGCTGGTGGTCGAGGTGCTGACCCCGGCAGGGCATTCGTCCAGCTACCCACCGCACAAGCACGACACCGACGCCCTGCCGGAAGAGAGCGTGCTGGAAGAGACCTACTACCATCGCGTCGATCCGCCGCAGGGTTTTGCCTTCCAGCGTGTCTACACCGACGAGCGCGACATCGACGAGTCGATGGCCGTCGGCAACCACGACGTGGTGATGGTGCCGCGCGGCTACCACCCGGTGGTGATGCCGCACGGCTACCGCGGCTACTACCTCAATGTCATGGCCGGCCCGAGCCGCGCCTGGCACTTCCGTAACGATCCCGCCCACGAATGGATGATCGCGCGCTGACCGCGCCGCATCGGAGTAACCGAACATGTCCGCCCAGCCTTCCGCCTCCTCCCTTCCCCGTATCGGCCATTTCATCGACGGCAAGCCCTATGCCGGCTCGCCCTCCGGCACGGCACCGGTCTACGACCCGGCGCGCGGCGTGCCCGCGGCCGAGGTGGACCTCGCGTCGGTCGCCGATGTCGATGCCGCCGTGCGCGCGGCGCATGCCGCGTTCCCGGCATGGTCCGACACGCCGCCGCTCAAGCGTGCGCGTGTGATGTTCCGCTTCAAGAACCTGATCGAGCGCGACCTGGACCGCCTCGCGCGCATCATCGTGGCCGAACACGGCAAGGTGCTTTCCGACGCGAAAGGCGAAGTGATCCGCGGGCTGGAAGTGGTCGAATACGCGTGCGGCATCCCGGAACTGCTCAAGGGTGAGTACACCGAACAGATCGCCAACGGTATCGATGCCTGGACGATGCGCCAGGCGCTGGGCGTGTGCGCCGGCATCACCCCGTTCAACTTCCCCGCCATGGTGCCGATGTGGATGTTCCCCATGGCGCTGGCCTGCGGCAACACCTTCGTGTTGAAGCCGTCCGAACGCGATCCGTCGCTGGCGGTGGAGCTGGCCCGGCTGTTGCAGGAAGCCGGCCTTCCCGACGGCGTGTTCAACGTGGTGCACGGCGACAAGACCGCGGTGGATGCCCTGCTGGAACATCCGCTGGTGCGTGCGGTGAGCTTCGTCGGTTCCACGCCGATTGCCGAATACATCTATGCGCAGGGTTCCGCCAGGGGCAAACGCGTACAGGCACTGGGCGGCGCGAAGAACCACATGATCGTCATGCCCGACGCCGACCTCGACAAGACGGCGGACGCACTGATGGGCGCGGGTTACGGCGCCGCCGGTGAGCGCTGCATGGCGATTTCCGTGGCCGTTGCCGTGGGCGAGGCCACCGCCGATGCGCTGGTGGCGAAGCTCGCGCCGCGGGTGAAGGCGCTGCGCATAGGTCATGGCCTGGACGAGACGATCGAGATGGGCCCGGTGGTCACCGGCGTGCATCGCGACCGTATCACCCACTACATCGACGACGGCGAAGCGGCCGGTGCCGAGCTGGTCGTGGACGGCCGCGGCTATCAGGTCGCCGGTTGCGAACAGGGCTTCTTCGTGGGCGGCACGCTGTTCGACCGCGTCACCCCCGCCATGCGCATCTACAAGGAAGAAATCTTCGGACCCGTGCTCTGCGTCGTTCGCGTGCCGGATTTCGCTAGTGCCCTGAAGCTGGTGGACGAGCATGAATTCGGCAACGGCACGGCTATCTTCACCCGCGACGGCCAGGTGGCCCGCGAATTCGCCCACCGCGTTCAGGTGGGCATGATCGGCATCAACATCCCCATTCCCGTGCCGATGGCCTTCCACAGCTTCGGCGGCTGGAAGAAGAGCCTGATGGGAGACCACCACGCCCACGGCCCGGAATCTGTGCGCTTCTACACAAGACAGAAAGCTGTCACACAGCGTTGGCTGAACCACGACGAAAGTGCGGGGGCAGAATTCGCGATGCCCACACATTAGTCTGACAAAAACATTATGATGCGGCGGGTTGGACGCGCGGGGAGCTATTGTGCGTTGCAACTTAGATAATCAAAAGCCATAAACGCAAAAGCATAAATTTTCAGGGAGAAGGACACATGCTCAACGTACTCGCTAAGCGTCCCATCGCCGGCGTGCTGCTCGCATGCCTCGGCCTGGCTGCCACCGCGGCGCACGCCGACGACCTCGCAACCAGCAAATACCTGTTCGGTGACTGGAACGGTGAACGCACGCGGCTCGAAGACGCCGGCGTGAAGTTCGACCTCGGTTACGGCGGTGAAGCGGCCCACAACTACTCGGGCGGCACCAAGAACATCACCCGTTACACCGACCAGTGGAAGCTGGGCGCCGCGTTCGACCTGCAGAAGCTGTGGGGCTGGAACGGCGCGACGTTCAACATCGTGGTTACCGATCGTAACGGCCGCAACATCGGCGCCGACGCCAACATCGGCAACAACCAGCTGATCCAGGAAGTCTACGGTCGCGGCCAGACCTGGCACCTGACGGTCTTCTCCCTGGTGCAGAAGTTCTTCGACGATCGCCTGACATGGAAGATCGGCCGCCTGCCGGTCGGCGAGGACATCAACCAGTTCTCGTGCGACTTCCAGAACCTGACCTTCTGCGGCGCGCAGCCGGGTAACATCGTGGGCGACTACTGGGTCAACTGGCCGACCAGCCAGTGGGCCACGGTGCTGAAGCTGGATACCTCGAAGGAAACCTTCGTCCAGATCGCCGCCTACCAGGTCAACCCGAAGTACGTCGACGACTCCTACGCGCGTCACAACGGCCTCAAGCCGAACTTCCCCGGCGGCACCACCGGTGCGCTGATCCCGCTGGAGTTCGGCTGGAAGCCGATGGTCAACGGCCTGCCCGGTTCGTACCGCGCCGGCGTCTGGTACAACACGTCCAAGGGTAACGACCTGTACCTCGACGTGAACCGCCAGCCCATCGCACTGACCGGCAACGAGCCGCTGCAGCACGATTCCCGCAAGGGCGCATGGATCACCTTCCAGCAGCAGGTGTCCGGCGAAGCCGGCGGCAACGGCACCACGGTGTTCCTGAACATCGCGTCGGCCGACCACGAGACGTCCGCAACCAACAACCAGATCTCGCTGGGCATGGAGTACAAGGGCATCTTCGATCGCCCGAACGACTTCATCGGCGCCGCCATCGGTGGCTCGCACGCCAGCGGTTACGCCGCGAAGAACCAGCGCCTGGTCAATGCCATCACCGGCACGGACGGCATCGTCAACGACGGCTACGAGAAGGTCGCCGAAGTGTTCTACAGCTACTCGCCGATCCCCTCGATCGCACTGCGTCCCAACCTGCAGTACATCAAGGATCCGGGCGGCAGCAAGCAGAACGACGACGCGCTGGTGCTCGGCCTGAAGATGTCGGTGGCGTTCTAAGCCGCTCCGTCATCGGTGTCATCGAGAAGGCCTGGGGAGACCCGGGCCTTTTCTTTGTGTGGGGGGCTGGGTCGCCCACATCGTGGGCTCCTACACGGCTGCGGTGGCGTGGAGGGCCGGATCGCCCACATCGTGGCTCCTACAGCGCGGCGTCGCGTTGCCGTTGTAGGAGCGGACGATGTCCGCGATCCACCGCCATCTACGTTTGCGTTCGGAACCGCCCGCATGGATGGATGGCATGGCTTCATTCGATGTGGGCAGGGTGACGGATCGCCCACATCGTGGGCTCCTACAGTTAGCCCTCATTCTCCGCCGACGCATCCAGCGCGAACGAATCGTCGCCCTCGTCCACCGTCAGGCGCATCACGATCGGCCGGCAGCAGACCTGGCAATCCTCGATGTACATCTGGCTGCCGCCCGACGTATCGACGGCCACCTCGATGGTCTCGCCGCAGTAGGGGCAGGCGACGTCGGTAAACTCATACATATGGAATAGTCCCAGGACAGGCGCGCGGTTGCGCGCGGCATCGATTGACGGCAACCTGCGAGGTTCCGCTTTAACGATGTCGCACGCAACCGTGCGCGCAGGAACCTTGCCTTCATGATCGAGATGGTCGGCTTCGACGGCGACGACACGCTGTGGCGTAGCCAGGAATACTACGACGACGCCCAGGCGGCCTTCGAGGCCATCCTGGGCCGGTATGTCGATCTGGCCGCGGAGGGCCTGCGCACGGCCCTGCTGGCCACGGAGCGCGGCAACATCGCGCTGTTCGGCTACGGCGCCAAGGGCATGGCCCTGTCCATGATTGAATCGGCGATCGAACTGACCGACGGGCGCATCGAGGCCCGCGACATCCATCGCATCGTACGCCTGGCCAAGGACGTGCTCGGCCACCCGGTCGAGTTGCTGCCCGGCATCCGCGAGGCGGTGGAGGCCGTGGCGGCGACCCACCGCGTGGTGCTGATCACCAAGGGCGACCTCTTCCACCAGGAAGCCAAGGTGGCCCACTGTGGGCTGGCCGGCATCTTCCACCGAATTGAGATCGTCTCGGAGAAAGATACCGCCACGTACACCCGCCTGCTACGGGAGTTCGGGCTCCCGCCGGAGCGCTTCGCCATGGTCGGCAACTCGCTGAAGTCGGATATCGCCCCGGTAGTCGCCCTGGGCGGCTGCGGGGTGTACATGCCCTACCACAGCACCTGGGAGCACGAGCGCCTGACCGGCTTCGCCATGGGCGAGCGCGTGGCCGAGGTGGCCGGCGCCGAGGCCATCCCCGGCGCCATCGCGTCACTGCACGCCGCCTGAGCCCAGTCCACGCCATCTTCGCGCCCCAGCCGCGAAGCTGGCTCGGTCGATTCGGGAGGCGAACACGTGCATGCGAGGTTGAAGATGGGCTGGCGGGTCGTCAGCACCACGGTAAAGGGATTCAGCGACGATGAGCTGATGACGCGCGCCGCCGCGCTCGCCTTCTACTCGGCGCTGTCGTTCGCGCCATTGCTGGTGTTGCTGCTGTGGGTGGTGGCCTCGCTCCGTCCCGAGTGGCAGGCCCAGCTGATCGACAGCCTGAACGGCCTGGTCGGCTCGCGCGCCGCCGAAGCCGTGCGGCTGGTGATCGAAAACGCCAAGCAGAAGCCCAGCGTGGGCAGCGTGGCCGGGATCATCGGCCTCGGCGTCACCCTGGTCGGCGCCTCCGCCGTGTTCGCCCAGCTGCAAGGCGCCCTGAACCGGGTCTGGGGGCTGCAGCCGAAGCCCGGCAAGGCCACCCATGCGATCCTGACGTGGCTACGCGCGCGCCTGCACGCCCTGGGCCTGCTGCTCTCGCTGGCCTTCCTGCTGGTGATCTCGTTCTCCGCCAGCGCCATGATCGCGGTGTTCGTCCGCGGCGGCACCACCGGCTGGCACGTGCTGGAGACACTGATTTCCCTGGCCGTGTTCGTCGTCATCTTCGGCGCCATCTACAAGGTGCTGCCGGATGCCATCATCGAGTGGCGCGATGCCGTGATCGGCGCCAGCCTGACCGCCCTGCTCTTCGTGGTGGGCAAGTTCGCCATCGGTTTCTACCTGGAGCGCAGCAACGTCGGCGGCCCTTACGGTCCGGCGGGCAGCGTGGTGGTACTGCTGGTCTGGGTGTACTACTCGGCCCTGATCCTGCTGCTGGGCGCCGAACTGACCGAGGCCGTGGCCGAGGCGCGGGGCACCCCGATTAAACCGCGGCCATACGCCATGTCGATCAAGCCCGAGCCGGCGCAAGTATTTGACCCCTCCGTCACGAGGCCGGGGGTATCCCTGTCGCAGCCCTATAAGGAGGATGCCCCATGAAGACCCATCTGCTCGCCGCCACCCTGTTCGTCGTCGCCACCGGTGCGGCCGTGACCGCTCCCCCGGCCGATGCCCAGAGCCGGCGCAGCCAGCACCAGGTCTGCCGCGACGTCCAGACCAAACAGATCCAGTCCAAGGACAATAACCGCCTGATCGGCACCGGCGTGGGCGCCGTGGCCGGTGGCCTGCTGGGCAACCAGGTGGGCGGCGGCAAGGGCAAGACCCTGGCCACGGTGGCCGGTGCGGTCGGCGGCGGTTACGCCGGCAACCAGATCCAGAAGAACAATCAGAACAAGCACGCGACCTACGAGACCCACCGTGAGTGCCATTGGGTGAACGACTGATCGTGTAAGCCAGACCCCCACGGTCCGGTCTTATCGGAAGGGTGCCACCGGGCACCCTTCCTGCTTTCCGGAGGTTCCATGCGCCACGCCGATCCCGATCGCCGCCGTTTCCTGGGCGTGTTTGCCGCCACGGTCGCGGCCTCCGCCTCGCTGCCCTTCGTCCTGCGCGCCATTAGGCCCGCCATGGCCGCCGAGGCCCCGCCCGCGCCGCAGGGCGGCACGGTGACCCTCGACGCCTTCGCGCCCGACAAGAAACCGCTGGGGCCCCATCCCGAGGCCCGCGTGGTGCTGACCGACGACCAGTGGAAGGCGAAGCTGGGCACGAAGTCGTATTACATCACCCGCCAGGAAGGCACCGAGCCGGCCTATACGGGCGAGAACTGGGACCGGCATGACAACGGTATCTACCGCTGCATCGGCTGCGACACGGCGCTGTACGACTCGGCCACCAAGTTCGAGTCCGGCACGGGGTGGCCCAGCTTCTGGAAGCCGATCTCGAAACGGAACGTGGTGGAGAAGATCGACCGCAGCCTGCTCGAAGAGCGCACGGAAGTGAAGTGTGCCCGCTGCGACGCCCACCTCGGCCACGTGTTCGACGATGGCCCCGATCCCACCGGCCTGCGCTACTGCATGAACGCCGGCGCCATGCACTTCGCCCCGGTACCGACAACCGCCGGGTAGGAGCGCATGCCTCTAGGTCGCAGCTTTTCGCGCAACCCGACAAACCCGAGTGTAGGAGCGCACGCACGTGCGCGACATGTTTTGAGGCCGAACGTCCGGGGTTACGCGCTAGCCCGTCAGATTCGGCGAACACATTTCGCGCACATCGTGCGCTCCTACATGGGTTAATTGCGGGGCGGCATGGGGGTGAGCTGGAATTCCTTGGGCGGTGTTTCCCCCTTGAGGTAGCGCACGAAGTAGTCCCAGCGCCGACGCGTCATGTACGGCGTGGCATCACCGTAGCCGTGGTGCGCGTTGGGGATCATGACCAGGTCGAAATCCTTGTTCGCCTTGATCAGCGCATCGACCACCAGCAGCGACTCGTACGGCGGGACGTTATCGTCCATCGTGCCGTGCGCGATCATCAGGTGACCCTTCAGGCCGCTGACCCACTTCTGGTTGGCTTGGTCGTCGTAGTTGCTCTTGCCGTCCTTGTCCTTGACCAGCAGGCCCTGCCACTTCTCGGCCCAGTCGTCCTCGTAGTTACGGTTGTCGTGGTTGCCCGACTCCGAGATGCCCACCTTGAACACGTCCGGGTAGCGGAACATGGCCGTGGCCGTGGCGTTGCCGCCGCCGGAGTGGCCCCAGATACCCACGCGATCGCCGTCCAGCCAGCTGTACTTCTGCACCAGCTGCTTCACCGCCAGCACCTGGTCGGGCAGCGTGTTGTCGCCGATGTTCTGGAAATACGCATCGTGGAACGCCTTGGAGCGCCACGGCGTGCCCATGCCGTCCACTGCCACGACCACGAAGCCCAGCTCGGCCAGCGCCTGGTTGTCGCCATGGGCGGGGAGGAAGCTGCGCGTGCGGATCGAGCCCACCTGCGGGCCCGGGTAGATGTAGACGATCAGCGGGTATTTCTTCGACGGATCGAACTTCGACGGCTTGAACATCTGGCCGTAGAGGTCGGTCTTGCCGTCACGCGCCTTCACGGTGAACGCGGTGGGCGGCACCCAGCCGGTGGCCTTCAGGCGCGAGATATCGGCATGGGCGATGTCCTTGACCGTCGCACCGGTATCCGAACGGCGCACCAGCGCCACCGGCGGCGTGTCGATCGTGGAATACGAATCGAAGAAGTAGGTGCCGTCCTTGGAGAGGCTGACCGTATGGTCGGCGTTCTCAGGCGTCAGCAGGGTCAGGCCCTTGCCGTCGAAACCCACCTTGTAGAACTGCTGGTAGTACGGATCGACGCCCTTCTCGCGACCCACGCCACGGAACCAGATCGTCTTCGTCTTCGGGTCGATGCGCAGCACCTCGGTGACGTTCCAGTCGCCCTGGGTGATCGCCTGCTCCAGCTTGCCGGTCTTCAGGCTGTACATGTACAGGTGGCCCCAGTTGCTCCGCTCGGAGAACCAGATCACCTGGTCGGTCTCGGGCACGTATTGCCAGTTGACCGTGCCGTTGCCGCTCTCGAAATAGGTCTTGGCCTTTTCCTCGAACACCGTGCGCACGTCGCCGGTTTCCGGGTTGGCGACGCGGAACCATTCGTGCGTGTGATCGCGCGAAGTGGACACGAAGGCAATGCTCTTGCCGTCGCCCGCCCAGCGCACGTCGTCCCACATGCCGGGGCTGCACGACACGTCGTCGCAAAGCGAAGAGCGATGCTGGTCGGCGGGCATCTTGAAGCGCACCACGGTTTTCGTCGGCACGTCGATCACGACGCGCTCGATCATGGTCACGTCCTTGTCGCCGGGCAGCGGGTATTTCCAGGTGTCCACCTTGGGATGGCCGACGTTGGTGGTGACCAGGGTCATCTCGCCGGTCTTGCGCTGGTCCTGCTGGAACGTGGCGATCTTCTTCGAATCCGGCGACCACACGAGGATCGCCTCGTCGGTGTGCTGCCAGCCGGCGTTGTCCGTGGCGTAACCGAAATCCTTGATGCCATCGGTGGTCAGGCGCGTTTCGGCACCCGTGGCCAGGTCGCGCACCCACAGGTTCCAGTCGCGGATGAAGGCCTCCGACTTGCCGTCCGGCGACTTCAGGCCCGGCTCATCGCCGTAGGGCTTGCCGGCCGCGTCCTTCTTCACCGCGGCGATCTCGCACTTGCCGATCGCCTTGTCGCAGACGTAGTGCTTGCCGCGCGAGGTCACGTCCAGGCCGTCGTCCGGGCGGACGACGAACGTGCTCACCGGCAGCTTGCCGGGCTCCACCTTCGTGCCCGACGCCTTCGACAGCGCGGCGGCCAGCTTGTCGCGGTCGAACGCGCGCGAGGCCTGGCCCGTGGCGGCATCGACGGTAAGGAACTGGTCGCCGTCCTTGTCGTGGTCGCGGTACCAGAAATGGCCGTCGTCGACCCAGGTGACCCGCTGGACGGAGTGGTCCACCAGCGTGGAAGCGTGGCCCAGGAAGGAATCGGCACGCTTGTAGTCGTCGAGGGTGACGGCCTGCGCGGACGCCGCGGCGGCCCCGATCAGTCCGAGGAGGACGGCGCCGGAAAGCGCCGCGGTGCGTTTGGTCGACATAGGGGTTCCCCATCACAGCAACGGCGCAGGGCGCGCCGCGAACCGGACGAGGCTATCCCCCACGCGCGCCCGCGGCGTATGCCATTGGTCACGGGTGCGGACGACGCCCCACCCGGAAGCGCCGACCCTGCCGTTCGATCATGGCCAGCGCCAGCGCATCGGGCAGCAGCTTGAACAGGGACTTGATCGCCGTGTTGACCCGGCCGTTGACGTAGACGGCCTTGCCGGCGTCGGCCGCGTCCAGGCCCTGTCGCGCCACCGTGGCGGCGTCCATCCACAACCAACGCGGCATCTTCGAGACCAGCTCGCGCGATCCGGTCACGTCGTGGAACTCCGAATAGGTAAAGCCCGGGCACACCGCCGTGGTATGGACACCGGTGCCCTTGCCCTCGAGCGCCAGCGACTGCGACAGCTTGATCAGATAGGCCTTGGACGCCGCATACAGCGTGTGCCCCGCCGAGCCGGGCAGGTGGCCCGCCAGCGAGGCGATGTTGACGATCCGGCCATAGCCACGCGCCTGCATGGACGGCAACAGGCGCCAGGCCAGTTCCGTCGGGGCGGTCATCAGCACCTGGATGAAGTCGGCATGCGCGGACCAGGGCTGCTCGTGGAAATACCCGCTGACGCCGTAGCCGGCGTTGTTGACCAGTACGTCGATCGCCAGGCCTTGGGCCTCCAGGGCCGCGACGAGTGCCTCCGGACCGTCGGGACGGGCCAGGTCCAGCGGGGCCACGATCGCTTCGATGCCGTGCCGGTGGCGCAATTCGGCAGCGAGCTTTTCCAGGCGGTCGGCCCGGCGTGCGGTGAGCACCAGGTCGTGGCCGCGACGGGCCAGTTCGCGGGCGAACGCCTCGCCGATGCCGGCGGATGCGCCGGTGACCAGCGCGCGACGATTCGATGCCATGGACGTTCCTCGATACATGTTCGCGATGCGAAGTATGCACCCGCGTTACATGAACGGGGCCCCGGTGTGTTCATGGATGAGACGCGGCTTTCACGGATTCATGCACCCCGTGACCGCGATGCTTGGGCTCCTTTAAACGACTCGATCCGAGTCATCCCTGGAGCCCGACCATGACCAGCAACGACCACGATATCAAGGTTCTCAACAGCCTCATCGAGACCACCATCGACAGCGCCGAGGGCTACGGCGAAGCCGCGAAGGATGCCGAGAACACCCGTTACGCCTCGACCTTCCAGCAGCGCGCCGGCGAGCGTCGCCAGGCCGCGCAGGCCCTGCAGGCACAGGTCCGTGCACTGGGTGGCAACCCGGAAGACGACGGCACCATCCTTGCCAAGGCGCACCGCATGTTCGTCGAGCTACGCGCGAAGATGAGCTCGAAGGACGACACCGCGATCGTCGACGAAGTCGAGCGTGGCGAAGACCACATCAAGCACAAGTACGAAGACGCGCTGAAGGACACCGAAGTCTCGGCCTCCAGCCGCGCCGTGATCGAGCAGGCCTATGTGTCGGTCAAGACCGGCCACGACCAGATGCGCGACCTCAAGCACGCCCTGCACGGCACGAACTGATCGTCCATTGATCGGTAAAAAAAACGGGCCCACTGGGCCCGTTTTTTTTTGTCGCCGCAACCTGCCGTCGTAGGAGCCCACGATGTGGGCGATTGCGGTGTAGGCGATCCCGGTAGCCATTCCCGCGTCGGTGATGGCTTTCATCATCGTCGACGCGGGGGGACGAGCATCGCCCACATCGTGGGCTCCTACACGGCCTTTTTGCTTTACTTGGCGGCCGGATCGGGCTCTTCGTTCATCAGCGCGTTGATCTGGCCCTTGTGCGCTTCGTAGAAGGCCACGTTCTTCTGGTTGACCTTGGACTGGTCGACGTAAGCGGCCATCTGCGGGTTGCCCTTCGCTTCCGAGGCGATGGCCGCATTGGTGACGGCGAGGTTGGCGAGCAGGAACTCGCGCGGCGTGAAGCCGTACTTCTTGATCAGCGGCGCGATGCGCGGATCGGAATCCGTGACCTGCTTGGCCAGGTCGTCCAGCGAGTGGATCTTCGAGAAATCGGTCTTGGCGTCCTTGGGCTTGATGCCCTGCGCCTTGGCTTCCTGCGACACCTTGACGATGCGGTTGAACACGTCGTCGGTGAGGTTGAAGTTCTGGATGGCCTGCTTGTCGGACGCGGGAATCTGCGATGCCGGATTGGCGGCGGCCGGGGCCGGGGCGGCCTGCTGGGCAAACGATGCCACCGGCGCGAGGGTAGCGGTAGCCAGCAGCGCGGCAAGGATATAACGAGACTTCACGGGCAACTCCTTCAGGGATAGGTCCGTGGTGGACGTGGCGATAGCTTAAGTGGCCGGATGTTATGTGTTCGTGGGCGGCGTTGCGCTTCCTTCAGGAAGCTTCGGGCCGTTCCAGCCCATCAGGTTGTAGAAATCGTAGCGCCACACACCCACGTATTCATGGATGGCGAAATCGGCAAACGAGAGGTTTTCCGAGGTGGGCAGCCAGTCGTAGCGGGCCGTGACGTAATCGCCGCGCACCGGCTCGCCGTGTATGCCGAAGTGGTCGAAGTAGATCATCGCCCGGCGCAGGTGCACCGCCGAGGACACCAGCACCACCTTGTCCGCACCGTAGGACATCAGCAGCGGCTTGCTGAACTGCGCGTTCTCGAAGGTGTTCATGCTGCGCGATTCCAGCAACAGGTCCACGCGCGGCACACCCAGCCGATCGAGGCTGATCGCATACACATCGGCCTCGGCCTGCTTCAGGCGCGCTGCATCTCCCCCACTCACCTCCACCTTGCAGTCGGCACCGGTGGCCTTGCACGCACGATAAAGCTCGGCGGCACGAAGGATGCGGCCGTTGGCGTAGAGACTGGGTTCGATGGATCCCGCCCCGCTACGCACCGTACCGGCACCGAGCAGGACGATGGCGTTGCGCTGCCCCCACTGGGCCACGTCAGGCGCATAGCCCGCCTGCAGGTTGGACAGCAGAAGGCCGGTCAGCGGGCCGCAGCCGGCGAAGAACAGCCAGCCGACGGCCAGCACCATCAGCACGCGGCCGGCGAGACGGCGGCGCAGGCGCATCGACAGCAAGGCGATGGCCAGGAGGATCAGGAAAAGGATGAGTGTCATGGGGCCGAGCGTAGCAAAGCCCCATGGCATTTGTTGCGCGTCAGCCGAACAGTTTCGTCGCGATCTCGGCAATATGCTTGCCCTGGAAACGGGCACCGGCCAGTTCGTTCTCGCTGGGCTGACGCGACCCGTCGCTGGCCGCGATCGTGGTAGCGCCGTACGGGCTGCCGCCGGTCACCTCGTCCAGCTTCAACTGGCCCTGGAAGCTGTACGGCAGGCCGACCGGGATCAGGCCGAGGTGTAGCAGGTTGGTGATCAGGGAGAACAGGGTGGTCTCCTGCCCACCGTGCTGCGAGGCCGTCGAGACGAACGCGCCGCCCACCTTGCCGTTGAGGGCACCGCGCGACCACAGCGAGCCGGTCTGGTCGAGGAAGGTGGCCATCTGGGCGCTTAGCCGGCCGTAGCGGGTGCCCGTGCCCAGGATGATCGCGTCGTAGGACTCCAGCTCGTCCACCCGGGCGATCGGCGCCGCCTGGTCCAGCTTGAAATGCGAACTGCGCGCCACGTCGTCCGGCACCGTCTCCGGCACGCGCTTGATGTCGACCTGGGCACCCGCCTCGCGGGCGCCTTCCGCCACGGCCTGCGCCATGGTTTCGATATGGCCATAGGCCGAGTAATAAAGAACGAGCACCTTCGCCACGGCGAATCTCCTGTATCGAAAAGGGGGAGTGGCCACCGTAGGGCCGCCGGTGTTTACACCACGTGGTGGCGGGACGGTAAAGTGGGCCACCTGGCATATCGGACGCCTTTCCCTCGTGTCGATCGAAGAAGCGATCACGCCCACCCGAAGCGAGCCGCTGACCGCGGAGCGCGCGTACGAGTTGTACTGGGCCGACGTGCTGGGCGAGGCACCCGTCTTCTACTGCATCGGCCAGGGGTGCACCGCCCAGCTGATCTGCGCCTGCCTGGAGAAACCCGAGCAGAACCTGCGTATCCGCCCGTATTTCCGCTCCCGCCGGATCGACGACCACGCCGACACCTGCGAGGTGGTGCACGCCACCGGCGAGGCCAGGAAGGACAAGCAACCCGACGTGTTCGAGGCCGAGCGCCCCGCCGATCATTTCCGCGCGTTGCCGGCCGTGAGCAACTCGGCGGCCATCCCGCCGGGTCCGGGCACACCACCCGACCAAAGCCCGCCGACGCCCGGCAATCCCGCCGCCACCCGCCCCCGCCGCGTCACGGCCGCCGGAGCCATTCGACGGCCCAGCCACTACTACCGCCTCTCGTCACTGGTGCAGAAATTCCTCGAACACCGCCGTGACCACGACCTCGCCGAGGCCCAGGTGGAGATCGGTGGTGAGACCACCACCTACGAAGCCCTATTCCGCAACGTCTTCCGGCAGAAAGTGGCCGACCTGACCGGCACCCGGGCGGTATGGTGGGGTGCGGCCTCCCTGCGCGCCACGAAGGAGGGCGGGTATTACCTGAAGTTCTCGCGCCCGTTCCGCCACGGCGATGACGAACTGCGCCCGACCATCACCCTCACCGCGAAAGATATCGACGCTTACCCCGTGCGCAAGCTGCTGCGCGCCCGGCTGGACAAGCTGATCGCCGAATCCGGCGGCTACTGCGTGGTGTTCGTGTGGGCGAAACCGTGGATGCCCAAGGACGCCGAGAAACCGTTCGTTCGTTTCTATGCCAACAACCTGGACCACATCGACGTGCGCGGACCAGAGATCCTTCAAGAGCTCGCGAGTACGTCGCGGATCAAGGCCGGGCCCTGAGCGAGGTCATGGTCCGCATCCTGACGCCAGCTTTACCCTCGAACGCTAATATGAGGTCATGGTCCGCAAACGCCGCTTACGCCTCCCCTTCGTGCGTCGCCCCCGTGACGCCAAGGGTGATTTTGACGATGCCAATTACGATGGCGGCGTGTCCGGCGGGGCTTACTTGCGCCACATCGTCATGGTAGCCGTGCTGCTGGTCGTCATCGCAGGTATCCTTCGCTGGTCGACCTAAGCCATGGCACGAGAGGGATGGACCCCATGAAGTATCTGATGATGTTCGCGTTGCTGATGCCCCTGACCGTGCGCGCCGATGACGGTCTCGTTGTGACTCTCGCGAAACCGGCGAATCCCATTGATGCGGAACGCGGCGTGATTGAAGTAACCATGCGCAACGATGGCGCCAAGCCGCTTTACCTCGCGCCTTGGTCCACTCTCCGACATAGTTATTTTTTCAACGTCTTCTGCATTCGTGACGCCCAGGGCAAGGTTTCCGAGCACCGAATCAATATGGGCAAACCCGTCGCAGATGCGGCATCTTTCCAAACGCTTGCCCCGCATTCGACCCAAACCTATCGCGTCGATCTGGATCGAGTGTACGACCTACCCGATGGGGCCGTAGACGTGACTTACACTCGCCAGACTGTCTACGATATGCCGGATTCAGAATCTGAGGCCGCATTGAAATGGACGGAGCCCAGCAATACCCTACACCTATGGATCAATAGGTCGTTGCTGCGGCCCGCCAAAGACCACGCCGACTGGCAACCTCAAGTGGTCTACAACACAAACTGCAACGGCGAGTTCGCTCACCCCAGGTAGATCCGCCCCTCGGATGCCTGCAGCGCACCGCGCCGGATATCCCCCCGCGTGGAAAGCACGCACGGTCCGACCGGCTCGTCGATCGGCAATTCCGCCGGTGCATCGGTGAAATTGAGTACGACCACGAGACGTTCATCACCCTCGACGCGCTCATACGCCAGTACCGCATCACTGGCGCCGAGGATACGCACGTTGCCTGCGCTCAGCGCCCGCGACGCCCGGCGCATCCACAGCAACGAGCGATACAACGACCAGATCGACGCAGGATCGGCGGACTCCGTCGCCACGTTACGGGCCGCCACGTCGTCGCCCAGGCGCAGCCACGGCACACCATCGGTGAAGCCGGCGCCCGGTGCACCAGTCCAGCGCATCGGTGTGCGCTGCGGGTCACGGCCCAGGCCCTTGTCCGGCTCGTTGAGTTCGAACGGATCGCGCACTTCCGCACGCGGGATGGCCACGTCGCGCATGCCGATCTCGTCGCCGTAATACAGCGTCGGCGTACCCCGCAGGGTCAGCAGCAGCATCGCCGCAATGCGGGCCTGCGCGTCGCCCACGCGCGAGGCAATGCGAGGCTTATCGTGGTTGCCCAGCACCCAGTTGGGCCAGCCGCCCGGCGGCAGTGCCGCCTCGTACCGCTCGACCAGCGAGGCGATGTCACGCGCGTTCCAGGGGGCGCCGATCAGCAGGAAGTTGAACGGCAGATTGGCGCCCTGCAGGCGGTCGCCGTAATAGGCGACGATGCGCTCCAGTGGCAGGTAAAGCTCACCGATCAACACGCGATCGGGAAACTCGTCGACCACCGCGCGCATCGCGGCTACCACCTCTATGGTTTCCGGCAGGTCGGCGATGTGGGTCGGCAGGAAACGGTTGGCCTCCGAATCGATGCCCTCGCGGTAATCCGGATTGAGCGGGTTGTCGCGGAACTGCGCGTCCTTCATCACGTGGTACAGCACGTCCACGCGGAAGCCGTCCACGCCCCGGCGCAGCCAGAAACGCATCGACTCGAACATGGCCTCGCGCAGCGCGGGGTGACGCCAGTTGAGGTCGGGTTGCTTGTCCAGGAACAGGTGCAGGTAATACTGGCCGGTGGTCGCGTCCAGCGTCCAGGCACTGCCGCCGAAGTTGGACAGCCAGTTATTGGGCGGCCCGCCGCCGGGGGCAGGATCGCGCCAGATGTACCAGTCGCGGAACACGCTGTCGCGCGAACGGCGGCTCTCACGGAACCACGGGTGCTCGTCGGAGCTGTGGTTGGGCACGAAATCCAGGATGATCTTCAGCCCCAACGCATGCGCATCGGCGATCACGGCATCCATCCGCGCGATGTCACCGAACAGGGGATCGACGCCGCGGTAGTCGCTGACGTCGTAGCCAAAGTCGGCCATCGGCGAGGGATAGGTCGGCGAGATCCAGATCGCGTCCACGCCGAGGTCGGCCAGGTAGGGCAGCTTGCCGCGCAGCCCTTCGAGATCGCCGATACCGTCGCCGTTCGCGTCGGCGAAGGAGCGGGGGTAGACCTGGTAGATGACGCCCTCGCGCCACCAGCTACGTGCTGTCATCGTCATGCGGCAAAGCGTGCCGGGGCCGATGTGTAGGTAATGCCTTCACGCCCGGCCCCTTACGCTCCCGCCACCCCCGCCTGCCGCGAGCGCCGTCATGATCAACGACCTCTGGTACAAGAACGCCGTGATCTACTGCCTGTCCGTGGGCAGTTTCCAGGACTCCAACGGCGACGGCATCGGCGATTTCCAGGGCCTGTCGCGGCGGCTGGATTACCTGCAGGGCCTGGGCGTCACCGCTGTCTGGCTGATGCCCTTCCAGACCTCGCCCCTGCGCGACGGCGGCTACGACATCGCCGACTACTACAACGTGGACCCGCGCTACGGCACGCTGGGCGACTTCGTCGAGTTCACCCACGCCGCCCACCAGCGCGGCATGCGCGTGCTGATCGACCTCGTGGTGAACCACACCTCCGACAAGCACCCCTGGTTCCGCGAGGCCTGCCGCGACCCCTCCTCGAAGTATCGCGACTGGTACGTGTGGTCGAAGACGCGCCCGGCCAATGCCGATGAAGGCATGGTGTTCCCCGGCGTGCAGAAGAGCACGTGGACGCACAACGCGCAGGCCAAGGCGTGGTATTTCCACCGCTTCTACGACTTCCAGCCCGACCTGGACACCGCCAACCCCTACGTGCAGGCCGAGATCCTGAAGATCATGGGCTTCTGGACGCAGCTAGGCGTGTCCGGTTTCCGCATGGACGCCGTGCCCTTCGTCATCGCGACCAAGGGCGCGGACGTGAAGAAGCCGAAGGAGCAGTTCGACATGCTGCGCTCCTTCCGCGAACTGCTGCAGTGGCGCAAGGGTGACGCGATCATCCTGGGGGAAGCCAACATCCTGCCCAAGGACGATATGCAGTACTTCGGCGACGATGGCGATCGCCTGCAGATGATGTTCAATTTCCAGGTCAACCAGAACCTGTTCTATGCGCTGGCCGCCGCGGACGTGCGCCCGCTGGTCAAGGCGCTGGAGAAGACCAAGCCGCGTCCGGCCACCGGGCAGTGGGCACTGTTCCTGCGCAACCACGACGAGCTCGACCTGGGCCGCCTGACCAAGGCGCAGCAGGCGAAGGTGTTTGCCGAGTTCGGACCGGACAAGGACATGCAGCTGTACGACCGCGGCATCCGCCGGCGCCTGGCGCCGATGCTGCGTAACGACCGCCGCCGCCTGGAGTTGGCCTATTCGCTGATGCTCACCCTGCCCGGCACGCCGGTGATCCGCTACGGCGACGAGATCGGCATGGGCGACGACCTGTCGCTACCCGAGCGCGAATGCGCGCGCACGCCCATGCAGTGGTCGACCGAACGGCTGGGCGGCTTTACCGACGCGAAGCGCTCCGTCGGCAAGGTGATCGCGGAAGGCCCGTTTGGCTACCCCCATGTCAACGTGGCCGAACAGCGGCGGGACCCGGATTCGCTGCTGAACTGGATGGAGCGGGTCATCCGCATGCGCAAGGAAATCCTGGAGGTGTCCTGGGGCGATTTCGAGGCTATACCGCTGGACGACGATGCGATCCTGATGATCCGCTACACCTGGCGCGGCAACGCCGTCGTGTTCCTGCACAACCTGTCCGACGCACCCTGCGAGGCCGTGTTCTCCCGGGACGGGCAACTGACCAACGTACTCTCCGACGACCACAGCGAACCCGATGCGCGCGGCATGCATCGCATCCTGCTGGAACCCTACGGCTACCGCTGGTTCCGCGAGGGCGGCCTTGGCTACATCCTCAAGCGGAAGGAAGTGGATGGGGTGTAAGACGCAGCTACCGCCGCGCAAACACCAGGTGCAACCCGAACAACGTAAACACCGCCCCGGCGCCGCCGTCGATCCAGCGGCCGGCGCGCACGTAGGCCCGGCGCATCGCCGGCAGGGCGAAGATACCTGCGACCAGCCCGAACCACAGCACGGTTTCCGCCGTGACCATGGCCCATAGCCCCCAGCGCGTGGCGCCATCGGTGCCCTCGCCCACGAAGGCCGAGAAGATCGAGGCGAAATACACCGCGGCCTTGGGGTTGGCGAGATTGGTCGCCAGGCCCCGTGCCAGGGCGCGACCCGGGCTGGAACCGCGCACGTCCACCACGGGTGCCGCCGCCTCGGCTTCGGCCTTCGGCGGGGCTTGCCACGCGGCGCGCAGCATGCGAAGGCCCATCCAGCAGAGGTAGGCGCCGCCGAGGATGGCGATGCCCCGCTCCAGCCAGGCCAGGCGATGCAGCAGCAGCTGCAGGCCCAGCAAGGCCAGCGCGGCCCATACCGCTACGCCGAGGGCGATGCCGACCACACCGGCCAGGGCCTCGCGGCGCGAGCGGCTGGCGGCCAGCTGGGAGACGAAGAAGAAGTCGGGGCCCGGCGTGACGAGCGCGACGATCTGAACGAGGGCGAGGGTCAGGAACAGGTTCATGGGGCCAAGATTACCCGTCTTCACCCGAATTTCGCAGTGCGCCTTGCCCCACGAGACCACCTCCCGTAACCTCGCGTTTTTAAAAGCGGTCACGGGGCTACCCCCGGCCTTCATAGGGGTAAGTCGCAATGCTGGGTCTGCTTGGCCACGTTTTGTTTGGCCTGTTCGGGTTGGCGGTGCTGGTCGGCATCGCGTTCTGCTTCTCCAACAACAAGCGCGTGGTCGACTGGAAACTGGTCGCCACGGGTGTCGCCCTGCAGATCGCCTTCGCAGCCATCGTGCT
Organism: Luteibacter sp. ME-Dv--P-043b; assembly: GCF_030209605.1. Classification (NCBI taxonomy): domain Bacteria; kingdom Pseudomonadati; phylum Pseudomonadota; class Gammaproteobacteria; order Lysobacterales; family Rhodanobacteraceae; genus Luteibacter; species Luteibacter sp. ME-Dv--P-043b. The sequence continues at coordinate 35,380 of NZ_JARVRT010000042.1, read as the reverse complement.
CAAGGTGCCGCTGGGCCGCGACGTGTTCGACGCCATCGCCACCGGCTTCGTCCGCCTGCTGGACTATGTGGACGTCGGCTCGCGCTTCATCTTCGGCAGCCTGCTGGACAGCTCCAAGTTCGGCGTGATCTTCGCGGTCAAGGTGCTGCCCACCATCGTCTTCTTCGCCGCCCTCACCGGCGTGCTGTACCACCTCGGCGTCATGCAGCAGATCGTCAAGGCCATGGCCTGGGTGATCACCAAGGTGATGCGCGTGTCCGGCGCGGAGACCACCAGCGTGTGCGCCAGCGTGTTCATCGGCCAGACCGAAGCGCCGCTGACCATCAAGCCGTATATCGAGCGGATGACCCAGGCCGAGCTGATGACCGTGATGATCGGCGGCATGGCGCATATCGCCGGCTCGGTCATGGCCGCCTATGTCGCCATGCTCGGCGGTGACGACCCGGCGCAGCGCATGTTCTATGCGAAGCACCTGCTCACCGCCAGCGTCATGGCCGCGCCCGCCACCATGGTGCTGGCCAAGATCCTGGTGCCCGAGACGCAGGAGCCGCTTACCCGCGGCACCGTCAAGATCGACGTGGAGCGGACCACCGCGAACGTCATCGACGCGGCGGCCACCGGTGCCGGCGACGGCCTGAAGCTGGCCATGAATGTCGGCTCCATGCTGCTGGCCTTCATCGCGCTGATCGCCCTGGTCAACGGCCCCGTGCAGTGGCTGGGCACCGTCGGCGGCGACCACAGCATCAACGCCTGGCTGCTGGTCACCACCGGCCACGAGGTCAAGCTCAGCCTGGAGACCATCTTCGGCTGGGTGCTCTCGCCCATCGCCTGGCTGATCGGCGTGCCCTGGCAGGATGCCACCCTGGTCGGCAGCTTCATCGGCCAGAAGGTAGTCATCAACGAATTCGTGGCCTACGCCTCGCTGGCCAAGCACCTGCCCGAGCTGCTGCCGGAAAGCCGCCTGATCGCCACGTATGCGCTGTGCGGTTTCGCCAACTTCTCGTCCATCGCCATCCAGATCGGCGGCATCGGCGGCCTAGCGCCCAACCGTCGCGGCGATCTCGCCCGCCTCGGCATGCGCGCGGTGCTGGGTGGCTCCATCGCCACGTTCATGACGGCGACCATCGCCGGCGTGCTCGAGCGATTCTGAGGCGTGTCCGGCGTACGCCTGCTCGTCGTCGGTGGCTATAGCGAGGAAGAACGCTGGCAGACGCCGGCCCTTCCCCGTAATGGCGAACCGGCCTACGCCGACCGCTTCGAACGCCGCCCCGGCGGCAAGGCGTTCCACCAGGCCGTCGCCGCCGCGCAGGCGGGTGTCGCCACCGGCCTGATCGCCGCCATCGGCGACGACGTGATCGATCCCTCGGGCGTCCCGCCCTTGGTCGATGCCCGCTGGCAATCCACCACCGGCGTGCGCACCGGCCGCACCGCGCTCATCGTCGACGCCAAGGGCCAGACGCTCTCGGCATTGTCCTCGGGCGCCAACGACCAGCTGTCGATCGCCTTCGTCTCCGCCCAGGCCGACCTGTTCGCCAGCGCGAAGATCCTGCTGGCCTCGACGGAAGCCAACATCGACACCATCGCCGCCACGCTCGACCTGGCCGGCACCCACCGCCTCATCCGCATCCTCGATCCCGGCCCGCTGCCGCCCGGCCTGTCCGTACGCGAGTTCGCCAGCACCGATGTCCTGCTGCTCAGCCTGCACGAGTTCGCCCGTTGCTGCGGCCGCTTCCTCAACATCGACATCACCGCCAGCGCCGTCACCGGCATGGACGACACCACGATCAACGCCCTCGCCCGCCGCCTGTGCGCCGGCACGGTGGTGGTGTCACTGGACAAGAGCTGCCTGGTCTCCCACGGCAGCGACCGCTACGGCGACCAGGCCGACCTCTACCGCGTGCCCACCTGCGGCACCGGCGATGCGTTCAAGGGCACGCTGGCCGCACGGCTTGTCGATGCGCCGTGTTTCCGTGATGCGCTGATGGCGGCGTGTTCGGCTTAGCCCACCAACCTCGCGCCAGGTGTGTAGGAGCGCACGCATGTGCGCGACATGTTTTCGCCAAACCCATCGGGCTGGCGCGTGACATCGGACGGTCGGCTTCAACACATGTCGCGCACGTGCGTGCGCTCCTACATTACATTTGCGAGCCTCGACGCACGCCAAAAAAAAACCCGCCGGCCGCAAGGCCAGCGGGTTTTCAATTCACGGCAAAGATCAGCCGTTCTTCTTGAGCCACGCATCCACGGCCGGCAGGCGCTGCTCGCGCACCATCGCGCGGTAGCGGATGCCGGCGATGGCGGTTTCCGCATCGCGACGCGACGTGGCGGCGATGTACTTCTCGGCGAAGGCGTTGACCTTGTCGATCGTGGCCACCTCGCTCGAACGGCCGGCCAGCATCGGGTAGTAGCGCGAGGCCGAGGTGGAATCGACCAGCTTGTCCACCTGGTCCTTGTGGGCCACCGCAAAGTCGAACGCCAGCTCCGGGTGGTGACGGGCCACCGTGGAGATCAGCTGCGCGCTGTTGGTCGCACCGGCCTCACCGGTGAGCGCCAGATCCAGCGCACGCTGGGCCAGGGCCTTGTCCTCGCTGGCGGCCAGCATGCCGTACAGGCGATCCTTCACCAGCGGGGTCTTCTCCGCCTTGGCCGCCGCATGCATCTTGTCCCATGTCGCGCTGTCCGCGTGCTCGGCCACCACGCCCAGGATCACCGTGCGCAGCTCCGGCGACATCTGGTTGCTCTCGTAACGACGGCGCGCCTCGGCGATGACCTTCGCGTCGCCCAGGTGACCCAGCGTGCCGATCAGCGAGGAACGCAGGATCGCCACCGGCGCTTCCTCGCCCGGCTTCGCATCCCAGCCGATCTGGGCGAACTTCGGCGACAGGCGTGACAGCGCGTACTTGCGCAGTACGGCCTGGCGCTTCGCGTCGCCGTCGTAGTAGCTATCCAGCGAGTAGAAATCGCCGCTGATCTGGTCCCACAGGGCCGGCGACGCATCCAGCGGCGTGACCTTGATGAAGTCCAGCACATCGGACGCCGGTTCCAGGCCACCCATGCCCAGCGCCCAGACGTCGGCGGCAACACCGAGCTGGTCGATCGGGTCGAGCTTCGCGTAGGCACCGGTCAGCGCCTTGATCTGCGCCGGCTGGTACAGCGTGCGGAAGTAACCGGTCTGGCCGGCGTTGAGCAGCACGGGGGCGCAGCCGGGCACGGTCATCGTGGCCGAGCCGTTCTCGATCAGCGCAGTGGCGCTGGCGCCACCGACCGTCTTCGCGATCACCGGCACGTGCCAGGCCAGGGCCTTCTTGTCCGGGCGATCACGGGTGAACTCGCCCTGCGAGAGCTTCAGCGTGGTCGAGCCGCCAGCGCACGACGCGGACTCTACGCGCACCAGCGGGATACCCGGCTGCAACGTGAAGTCGTGGGCGATGGTGCTGACCGGCTTGCCGGCGGCGGCGTCGATCTCCTTCCACAGGTCGTCGGATACGGTGTTGCCGTACGCGTGCGCCTTGATATACGCCTGCACGCCCTTCTGCCAGGCATCCGGACCGACATAGGCCTCGAGCATGCGGATGACCGACTCACCCTTGGCATACGTAATGGCATCGAACGCCTGGCTGGCCTGCTCCACCGTGGCCACGTGCTGCACCACCGGGTGCGTGGTGGCCACGGCATCACGACCCATCGCGCCCTCGCGGATGCTCACGGCCTCCAGGTTGGTGTGCCATTCCGGGTGCAGACGCTCGGTGGTGCGCGAGGCCAGCCACGAGGCGAAGCCTTCGTTGAGCCAGAGGTCGTCCCACCAGCGCATGGTCACCAGGTCGCCGAACCACTGGTGCGCCATCTCGTGCGCGGCGGTGTTGAACACTTCCTGCTTGTCCGACTGCGTGGAGATGGACGGATCGAGCAGCAGCGCGTATTCGAAGGTGTAGATCGCACCCCAGTTTTCCATCGCCGAGAAGAACTGGCTCTGGCCCGGCGAGGCGATGTTGTCCAGCTTGGGCAGCGGGTACGGCACGCCGAAGTACGCGTTGTATTCCTGCAGCACGGCCTTGCCGGACTCCAGGGTGAACTGCGCCTGCGAGGTCAGGCCCTTCTGCGTGATGACGCCGATTTCCACGCCGTCGCTCTGCGTGGTGGCGCGATCGAATTCGCCCAGGCCGAAGAACAGCAGGTAGGTGGACATCTTCGGCGTCTGCGCGAAGGTCACCGTCTTGGTGCCGTTGCCCAGGTCCTTGCTGCTCGCCGCGGGCATGTTGTTCACGGCCATGTCGGCCGAGGGCACGGTGGCGGACAGCGTGAAGGTGGCCTTGTACGCCGGCTCGTCCCACGAGGGGATGAAGCGACGGGCGTCGGAATTCTCGAACTGCGTGTACAGCGCGCGCTTCTTGCCGTCGGCCTTGGTGTCGTAGTCGATCGCGAACAGGCCGTTGGCCTGCGTGCCGATCTTGCCGGTGTAATCCATCGACAGCGTGTAGCTGCCGGCCGGTACGGCATGGTCGAAGGTGAAGGTGGCGGTCTGCGTGCCCGCATCCACGGCGACCTTCGGCGCGGCGAAGCTTGCCTTGCCCTTCGCGGGCCGCAGCGTCACGTGGGCGAACGTCATGTCCACGGCATTGAGCGTGATGGACGCGGTGGGCTCCAGCACGTCGATGGCGATCGCCACCTTGCCGTCGAAGGTCAGCTTATCGGCATGCGGCACTACCGCGACGTCGTAGTGCGTCGGACGCACGCTGCGCGGCAACTGGGTGGTGGCGAGCTGGCTGGCCTCGGTGACCGGGGCGGCCACGGCCACGGCGGAAAGACCGGCGAGCGCGAACGCGATCGCGCTGACGAGAGGAGTACGCATTGCTGGAGGGCCCTTGGTTCGTCGCGCCGCCGGGAACGTCCGGCGGGTCGATCCGCCGATGGTGGCCCCCGGCGCGGGCGGTGAGAAGCGCCGGAAGTCATGCACGCAGGAATTTACGGCGACCAGAAGCGCCACCACGCGCGTCGTTCCAGGCGGCGCAGGGCCTTCAGGTGACCGCGGGCAGCGGCCTTGCGGTACCACGCCCGCGCAATGGCCAGGCTGGGCGGCACGCCGTCGCCGTTCTCATGGAGCAAGCCCAGTTCGAACTGGGCGTCGGCATGCCCGGCGCCCGCCGCCAGGCGATACCAGCGCAGCATCGCGTCCACATCGCGCGGCACGCCGCGGCCGCCGTCGATCATCCGCGCCAGCGCGTATTGCGCGCCCGTGTGGCCGCGCTCGGCGGCCAGCCCCAGCCAGCGCACCGCCTCCGGCTCGTTGCGCCCCACGCCGTCGCCGGCGGCCAGTCGCTGGCCGAGCGCGAACTGCGCGGCGGCATCCTGCGCCGCGCCCGCCACGGCCGGCCGGGGCGCACCGGCGTCCGCCGCGGCGGCGCGTTGCCGCTCGGCCGCGTCCATCTCGTCGAGCAGGCGCCGTGCCTCGCTGTCGCCCTGGTCCGCGGCGCGGCCCAGCCAGTGCCGCGCCTGGTCGCGGTCGGTGTCCAGGTGGCTGGTTTCCAGGTAGATCCGGCCCAGCGCGAACTGCGCGCTGGCGTTGCCCAGTTCCGCCGCGCGCCGGTAATGGCGTGCGCCCATGACGGGATCGCAGGCCACGCCGATGCCGTCGCAAAGCATGTGGGCCACGCTGCATAGGGCGTCCGCGTAACCGCGCGCGTCACTCTGGCCGCGGTCGATCGCCTTGCTGTAATAGGCGAAGGCCAGCTCCGCATCCCTGGGCACGCCGCGACCGAAATAGTGCGACACGCCAAGGTTCACGCAGGCCTGCACGTGGCCCTGGTCGGCGGCCAGCCCCCACCAGCGCAGCGATTCCCCGCGATCGGTGGCAACGCCCTGCCCGCGCGCATGCAGCGAGCCCATGGCGCACTGCGCTTCGGCCGAGCCGGCTTCCGCGGCGCGCCGGTACCAGCCTGCGGCTTCGGCCGGATCGTGCGGCACACCCAGGCCGTCGGCGTAATGCGCGGCCAGGCGACACTGCGCGTCCAGGTGGCCCTGGTCGGCCGCGCGGCGAAACCACTGTGCGGCACGGCGTGCGTCAGGCGTGACATGCGCCGTGCCGTCCACGTACGCCTGCGCGACACGGAACTGGGCCGCCGGGTCGCCCAGCTGCGCCTCCTTCTCCATCCGGCCGAACCGCTGCAAAGCATCCATCTCGGCCGCGTAGCGACGGTCGCCCAGCAGCGATCCCCCTCGTGCTTCCGACATTCCGTTCCCCTGAAAAACGCCTGTCGATCGTGGGCGCATCATAGGCGATGCCGCCGCCCGCCGACACCGGTTTATGGCAGGAAACGCACGGATAGCCGGCCCCGTCGGGGGCTCAGTCCAGCATCTGCCGAACCCGTTCCAGCAGCCCGTCGATCTCGAACGGCTTGGTGATCATGTCCATGCCCGGGCCGAGGAAACCCGTGCGCTGCACGGCGCTTTCCGCGTAGCCGGTCATGAACAGCACTGGCAGCGTGGGCCGCCAGGCGCGGGCCACGTCGGCCAGCTCACGGCCGTCCATGCCCGGCATGCCGATATCGGTCAGCAGCAGGTCGATGTCGTCGTCGCCACGCAGCGTGCGCAACGCCTCGTCGGTGTCTTCGGTCACGATGCAGTGGTAACCCGCCTCGGTGAGCACTTCCGCGGTCATCATGCGCAACGTCTCGGTGTCCTCGACGATCAGCACATGCTCGCCGTTGCCGCCGGCGATGGGTCCGCGCCGCGGTGCCGGCGCGATGGCCTCGCCCTCGCCCACGGGCAGCAGCAGCGACACGTCGGTGCCCTCGCCCACCACGCTGGCGATGCGCGCATGGCCGCCGGACTGGCGCGCGAAACCGTAGATCATCGACAGGCCCAGCCCCGTGCCCTGGCCCACCGGCTTGGTGGTGAAGAAAGGCTCGAACACCTTATCCAGGATCGCCGGGTCGATGCCCGAGCCGTTGTCGGATACGGTCAGCATCACGTACTCGCCGCTGGCCAGCTGCGGGTCCCCGTCGACGCGGGCCAGGCGTGTGGACACGCGGATGGCGCCGCCACCCGGCATCGCATCGCGCGCATTGATGACCAGGTTGATCACCGCGTTCTCGAGCTGGTTCGCATCCACGCTGGCGATCACGGGCGAGGTGGACAGGAACAGGTCGAGGCTGATGTGCTCGCCGATGGTCCGGCGCAGCATGTCTTCCAGCGAACGCACGCGCTCGTTGACGTCGGTGGCGCGCGTGTTCAGCGGCTGCTGGCGGGCGAAGGCCAGCAGGCGATGGGTGAGCGCGGCGGCACGGCGTGCGGAACCCAGGGCCGCATCGGCAAAGCGCTGCACGCTTTCCGGCTTGCCCGCTTCCACCTGGCGGTTGATCAGGTCGATGCCGGTGATGATGCTGGTGAGCAGGTTGTTGAAGTCGTGCGCGATGCCGCCGGTGAGCTTGCCCAGCGCGTCCATCTTCTGCGCCTGCAGCAACTGTGACTCCGTGCGCTCGCGCTCCGCGATCTCCAGCGCCAGCTGCGTGGTGGCGGTGTCGATCTGTTCCAGCTGCGCGCGTTCGCGGCGGCGCTGCTCGGTCACGTCGTCGACGAAAACCAGGCCGGTGCCGTCGCGATGGGGCGTCAGCCGCCACTCGGTCTCGCGGGTGCCCGTGCGCGAGGCCATGCACAGCACGCCGCGCCAGCGATGCCGCTCCGCCACGTGCACGCGCATCTGCGCCAGCAGCTCGTCCTGGCCCTCTTCGAAACAGCCGTCCAGCCGCTCCGTGCCACCGACCGGCTGGACCAGACGGCGGAAGGCCTCGTTGGCCTCCACCACGTTAAGGCCCGCATCGACGACGGCAATGGGCGCCGCGATGCTGGTGAATATCTCGCGGAAGCGTGCTTCCGATTCGCGCAGCGCCAGCTCGGTGTCGCGCACGCGCACCAGCGTGCGGATGGTCGCCACCAGCACGTCCGGATCCACCGGGTGCACGAGGTAGGCGTCCGCGCCGTTTTCCAGGCCGGTGATCATGTCGCCGGTTTCGATCGACGCCGCCGAGACGTGCACCACCGGCAGCAGCAGCGTCTCCGGTGCGTCGCGCAGCTGGCGCACGATATCGAACCCGCTCATGTCCGGCAGGTTCACGTCCAGCACCAGGCAGGCGATGTCGTTGGCCGCGATCATCTGCAGGCCTTCGGTGCCGGTGCCCGCCTCGATCACCGTGTAGCCGTGCCGCTCGATCGTGCGCCGCATCGCGTAGCGCGTGGCGGCGTTGTCGTCGACGATCAGGATGCGGTTATTCCGCGGCATCGACAGCCTCCGCGGGTAACGTGCGCGGCAAGGTGACATGGAACACGGAACCTACCCCCGGCGTGCTTTCCAGGCCCACTTCACCGCCCAGCAGGTGGGCGAACTGGCGGCACAACGACAGCCCCAGGCCACTGCCGCGCACGCGCTTCTGCAGCGGCGAATCGATCTGGGTGAAGTCCTCGAACAGGATGTGCTGCAGGTCGGCCGGGATGCCGATGCCGGTGTCGCTCACGGCGAAGCGCACGAGGCCGTCGCCCTCCAGCTGCGCGGTCACGCGCACCTCGCCCCGCGGCGTGAACTTCAACGCGTTGGAGATGAAGTTGCGCAGGATCTGCGCCAGCTTCTTGTCGTCGGTGTACAGCTTGGGCATGCCCTGCGGGGCTTCGAAGATCAGGTCCGCGTCGGTGTTGTCGACGATGGGACGGAACATGCCGCGCAGCGCGGAGAACAGGTCCATCAGCTCGAACCATCCCGCCGAGATGCTGATCCGGCCGGCCTCGATCTTGGCCAGGTCCAGCAGGTCGTCCACCATGTCGCTCAGCTCGCGCGCGGCGCCGCTGACGAAGGCCAGTTGCTTGTGCTGCTCCACGGTCAGCGGGCCGTCCAGCTCGTCGTCCAGCAAGCGGGTCATGCTGAGGATGGAGCCAAGCGGCGTGCGGAACTCGTGGCTCATGTACGACAGGAACCGGCTCTTCAGTTCGGACGCCTCGCGCAACTGCTCGGCCTGGTTGTCCAGTTCCGCATACAGCGCCAGCACACCCTGGTTGGTTTCTTCCAGCTCGGTGCGCATGGCCTCGTTCTCGGCACGCAGGCGCTGGATCTCGTCGGCATCGGTCATGCCGTGGCCTCCAGTCGGATCGCAAAAACCGTGGCATCGTCGCGCCCGCGGCAGAAGTCACGATGCAGCAGCGCCGTCACCAGCGCGGGATGGCGCGACACCAGCCCGGGATAATCCTTCAGCGACCAGCGCGATTGCAGCCCGTCGCTGTGCATCACCAGCAGCCGGCCGGCCACCTGCGGAAAATCGAACGCCTGCGCGCGGCGGGTCTGCACGCCGACAATGCCCGGATGCGAGGCCAGCCCGCGTGAACCCTCGGGCAGGTGCACGCTGCCGGCGATGTTGCCGATGCCGGCATAGCGCAGGCCGGCAGTGCGCGCATCGAAACGCGCCAGCGCCACGGCGCCGCCGCGTCCGCCCTGCATGGCCTGCGCCAGCGCGCCCATCAGGGTGACGGGGTCCTCCATCGGTTCGGCCAGCCATGTCCCGACGGCAACCCGTGCCGCCTCGTGTGCCGCCTCACCATGGCCCAGGCCATCGACCACGATGGCGGCGATACGCTGGTCGTCCAGCGCCAGCGCCCAGCCGTCGCCGGACACCTCCTCGCTATGCAAGGCATGGTGACTGGCGCCGAAGCGGATATCCGCCTTGCCGAAGCCCTTGGGATAGAGGCGGGCGAGCACGATCGCGCCGCGCGGGTCGGCATACATGTCCATGACATCGGACTGGCGCTTGACCGCGCCCAGGCCTTCGCCCCGTGTGCCGCCCGTGGAGAAGCCGTCGGGCAGGCAGTCCACCAGGTTGAAACCCGGGCCGCGATCCACCGCGATCACTTCCACCCCGCGCGCGCCCATGCCGTCCAGCGCGGCGATGTGCAGTTCGCCGCCCTTTGCATGCTTGAGCACGTTGGTGGCCAGTTCGGTCGCGACCAGGGCGACGCGACCCGCATCGGTGGCATCGAAGCCGGCCTCGGCCGCCACCTGCTGCGCCACGCGCCGCGCATGTCCGATCTGGCTGGTTTCCTCGATGGGCACGACGCGCGTCAGGCTGCCGCTGAGGGTTACGTCCATTTGCAGATCATGACGCGCGTGCCGGCACCCGGCGCGCTGTCCACGGAAAATTCGTCGACCAGGCGCTTGGCGCCGGTGAGGCCCAGGCCTAGGCCACCGCCGGAGGTCCAGCCGTCGGTCATGGCCAGCTTCATGTCGGGGATGCCGGGACCCTCGTCGCGGAACAGCAGGCGCAGGCCCTTGCGTCCTTCTTCCTGCAGGATTTCCCAGTCCATGTCGCCGCCCCCGCCATAGATGACGGTGTTACGCGCCAGTTCGCTGGCCGCGGTGATCAGCTTGGTCTGGTCGACCAGGCGCAATCCGCACTCCACCGCCAGCTTGCGCGTGGTCTGGCGCGCGAGCACCACGTCCTGCTCGACGCCGACCGCCTGGGAGCCGCTTTTGAGGATGGTCATTGCCGTTGCACGCGTTCGCGCAGCAGCTTCATGCCCCGCTCCACGTCCAGCGCGGTGATCACGCCGGGCAGCGTGAGGCCCAGTTCCACGAGGGTGATGGCGACGGCCGGCTGCATGCCGACCAGCACGGTTTCCGCGTCCATGATCTTGGACAGGCCGGAGATGGTGCCGATCATGCGGCCGATGAAGGAATCCACGATGTCCAGCGCGGAGATGTCGATCAGCACGCCGCGGGCGGACGTGGCGCTGATGCGCTCGGCCAGATCGTCCTGCAGCGTGAGGGCCAACTGGTCGTGCATGTCCACCTGGATGGTGACCAGGAGGAACTCGCCCATGCGCAGGATAGGGATGCGGTCCATGGCGTCAGGCGGCCTTGGAGACGGTGACGCCCTGGCGCTTCAACGCGAGCGCAAGGGCGTCGGCGAGGTTGGCCTTGGTCACGATGCCCTGCAGGTCCAGGCCCAGGTGCACGATGGTCTGCGCGATCTGCGGGCGCACGCCGCTGATGATGGCGTCGGCACCCATGAGGCGGATCGCGGTGACCGTCTTGAGCAGGTGCTGGGCCACCAGCGTATCCACGGTGGGCACGCCGGTGATGTCGATGATGGCGATTTCCGAGCCGGTTTCCACGATGCGCTGCAGCAGCGACTCCATGACCACCTGGGTGCGCTGCGAATCCAGCGTGCCGATCATGGGCAGCGCCAACACGCCGTCCCACAGCTTCACCACCGGAGTGGACAGCTCCAGCAGTTCTTCCTGTTGGCGGGCGATGACGTCCTCGCGCGACTTCTGGAAGGCGCGGATGGTGTGCATGCCCAGCGCGTCGATCAGCTCCGAAATAGCCCAAAGCTGGTTGCCCAGCTCGGCCGGGTCGGTGGCGTACTCGCGCTGCAGCAGATCGAACAGCGGACGCTTGAGCGAGAAGATGAAGCTGGCCGTGCTCTGCGAGTCGAAACCCTGCATGGCGCGGCTGCGCGAGAGTTTCTCGAGGAACACCCGGGTTTCCGACCATTCCTGGTTGGCCAGCGTGGCGTCGCCCACATAGGCGCCGCTGACCAGCAGGCGCAGGAAGTCACGCGTCTGGGCGTCGAACTCGAGATGGTTGAGGCGGGAATCGCGCGACACGCCACTAGCGTCCAGGTTGACCTTCCAGCTGGCGAGGATATTCACCTCGTTGGAACGAATGGCTTCGACGGTCTGCTGGCTGAGTGCGGTCATGGTGATCCCCCTGTAAAGCTATATGATGCGTGGGCACAAGGCGCAATGGAATAGCACCCGGGCACCCCCTGACGTTGACAAGGCATTCACGCCAGAACCGGTATCTGCCTCGCCGTTCCTTCCTTCAAAAGTGCCTGCCCCATGACATCACAGCCCAAGCGTGTCGTTCTGCTCGTCGAGGACGATGACGCCATCCGCGAACTGACCGCGATGATCCTCGAGGGGGATTACGAGGTGCACACGGCGCGCAATGGCGACGAAGCCGAGGCTTGGCTGGAAACCCGCAAGGCCGACCTTCTGTTCACCGACGTGCGCATGCCGGGCACGGTCACGGGACAGGAGCTGGCCCGCCGGCATAGCGACATGCCGATTCTGGTCACCTCCGGCGAGGCGAAGGAACAGCACGCCTGGGTGCAGGAGCCGATGGGCTACCTGGCCAAGCCGTACGACCGCAAATCCCTGCTGGCCGCCATCGAGCGTCTGGCCGCCTGATCGATCACCCGCGATCGATCACCCGGGCGATCCGGTTGTCACGGAAGACGAACTCCGACGTACCCTGCATCTCGATGATGGTGCCCGCGCCGGGACCGTCCGGGATGTCCTCGGCGATCTCGCCGTGGAAATCGATGGTGGCGACCACCGTATCGCCGTCGTCGCGCAGGTCCACCAGGGTCTGCTTGCGCGAGGCGAACAGCGCCGCCCCCACCCGCGCCAGTTTCTCGAAATCCGCCTTGCCGTCCGTGGCCACCGCCAGCTGGTCGGCCACATGGTGCTCGAAGCGCACGTCGTCGGTGAGCGTCACCAGCATGCCCTCGACGTCGAAACGGTTATAGGCGTCGATGTACGCCCCGATCAGGGCCTGGTGGTAGTCGGCGGTCATACGGTGGATCCTCGGGTGGCGTCGGGCGCGTGGCGCTCGCGAAAGAAGTCGATGAAGACGCGCAGCTTGCGAGGCATGTGCACGCGGCTGGGATAGTACACATGGAACGGCGCGTAGGTGGGCCAGAACGCCTCCAGCACCGGGACCAGACGACCCGCGGCCAGGTCGTCGCGCACGAGCGCCTCGAAGTGGCATCCGATGCCCACGCCGGCCAGCGCCGCCTTCAACAGCACCTCGCCGTCGTTGCTGACCATGGCCGGGCGGGTATCCCGCTCCACGATGCGGCCATCGTCCAGGAACTCCCACGGCATCAGGCTGCGGTCGTTGGCCAGGCGGATGCTGGTGCAGCGATGCCCCGAAAAATCGGCCAGGTCCACCGGCGTGCCGTGCCGCGCCACGTAGCCGGGCGAGGCGAAGGTGGCCAGGCGCTGGGGTCCGCCCACCGGCACGGCCACGACGCCCTGCGCCAGGCTCTCGCCGATGCGGAAACCGGCGTCGAAGCCGCCGTCCACCAGGTCGACGAAAGTGTTGTCGCAATGCAGGTCCACCACCACGTCCGGATAGGCCACGACGAAGTCCGCCAGGTGCGGCAGCACGATCACTTCCGCGATCACCCGCGGCAGGTTGATCCGCAGCAGGCCGGCCGCCGATGCGCGCGATTCGTTCACCGACTCGACCGCCTGGGCCAGCGCCGCCAGCGCGGGTTGCGCATCGTCGAGGAAACGCCGGCCGATCTCGGTGATGCCGACCCGCCGCGTGGTGCGGTCGAGCAGGCGCACGCCCAGGCGACCTTCCAGGGCCCGCACCGTCTGCGACAGGGCCGAGGGCGACACACCCAGCTCGGCGGCCGCGCGGGTGAAGCTGGCATGGTGCGCGACGCGCGCGAAGGCGGCGATGGCGGGCAGCAGTTCGGAAGACATCGCGCAGCCATTATGAAGCCGGGCTTCATAGCCTATGCCGCGCCGGCCGATTTATCCACGCCAGCCACACGCCTATCGTCCGGGTCTGTTTCCTCTCCACAGGACGGCACGATGAGCACGCGACTGAACGACTACCTCACCCTCGGCCGCTCCGGCCTGCGCGTCAGCCCGGTGTCGCTGGGCACGATGACCTTCGGCGACGACTGGGGCTGGGGTGCCGCCGAAGCGGAATCCCGCCGCATGCTGGATCTCTACATGGAGCGCGGCGGCAACTTCATCGACACCGCCAACTTCTATACCGGCGGCACGTCGGAGACCCTTCTGGGTAAATTCCTCTCCGGGCGCCGCGACAACGCAGTGGTCGCCACCAAGTATTCGCTGGCGACGGAACCGGGCAACCCCAATGCCGGCGGCAACCACCGGCGCAACATGGTGCGCGCCGTGGAAGCCAGCCTGCGCCGTCTGGGCACCGACTACATCGATCTCTACTACCTGCATGTGTGGGATGGCCTGGCGCCGGTCGAGGAGGTGATGCGCGGCTTCGACGACCTGGTCAGCGCGGGCAAGATCGTCTACGCCGGCATCTCCGATACGCCCGCCTGGCAGGTGGCACGCATGCAGACGCTGGCCGACCTGCGCGGCTGGGCACCGCTGGTCGCCCTGCAGATCGAGCACAGCCTGATCGAGCGGACCGTGGAGCACGACCTGCTGCCCATGGCACACGAACTGGGCCTGGGCGTGCTGGCCTGGTCGCCGCTGGGCAGCGGCGTACTCAGTGGCAAGTACACCCGCGAGGACATCGCCCGGCACAAGGATGCCGACCCGTGGAACGGGACGCGTGCGGCGGTGGCCGCCGGCATGGGCGCGCTCAGCGAGCACAACCTCGACATCGTCGATGTGCTGCGCGAGGTTGCGGAGGATGTGGGCCACACCGTGGCGCAGACGGCCATCGCATGGCTGCTGGCCCGGCAGATGCCCACGGTCATCCCGATCATCGGCGCGCGCACGGCCGACCAGTTCGAGGAGAACCTGGCGGCGCTGGAGGTCACCCTCTCCGAGGCGCACGTCCAACGCCTGGACGAAGCGAGCGCCATCGCTCCCGTCTTCCCGCACAGCTTCCTGCCGAAGGTGCTGCCGCAGGTGTTCGGCGGGCAAAGCATCACCCGGCCGCGCTGACCGACATCGGGACGGAAGCGTTTGCGGGCCCGGGCGGTTCCCCGTATGTTCGTCGCTTCGTCCCGACCCGAGCACCCCGATGTCCCTTCCGCAGGAGCCGTCACCCGAGCACCTCAGGCGCAGCCTGTCCAACCGCCACCTGCAGCTGATTGCCATCGGCGGGGCCATCGGCACCGGGCTGTTCATGGGCTCGGGCAAGACGATCAGCCTGGCTGGGCCGTCCATCCTGTTCGTTTACCTGATCATCGGCGTGATGCTGTTCTTCGTCATGCGGGCGATGGGCGAGCTGCTGCTGTCCAACCTCGAGTACAAGTCGTTCATCGACTTCTGCACCGACCTGCTGGGGCCCTGGGCCGGTTTCTATTGCGGGTGGACCTACTGGTTCTGCTGGATCATCACCGCCATCGCGGACGTGATCGCCATCTCCTCGTACGCGCAGTTCTGGTTTCCCGGGCTGGCGCCGTGGGTGCCGGCGGTGCTGTGCGTACTACTGCTGCTGGTGCTCAACCTCACCACGGTGAAGCTGTTCGGCGAGCTGGAATTCTGGTTCGCGCTGATCAAGATCGTGGCCATCTGCGCGTTGATCGTCACCGGCTTCGGCATGATGGCCTGGGCCTTCACCTCGCCCGACGGGCACGTGGCCTCGCTGTCCAACCTGTGGGCGGACGGGGGCTTCTTCCCCATGGGCATCGGTGGGTTCTTCGCCGGCTTCCAGATCGCCGTGTTCGCCTTCGTCGGCATCGAGCTGGTGGGCACCACGGCCGCCGAGACGGCCGACCCGGAGCGCAACCTGCCCAAGGCGATCAACTCGATTCCCGTGCGCATCATCCTGTTCTACGTGCTGTCGCTGGTGGTGATCATGTCGGTGACGCCGTGGCGCCAGGTGGTGCCGGGCAAGAGCCCCTTCGTCGAGCTGTTCCTGCTGGCCGGCATCCCCGCCGCGGCCAGCCTGATCAACTTCGTGGTGCTCACCTCGGCCACCTCGTCGGCCAACAGCGGCATCTTCTCCACCAGCCGCATGCTGTTCGGCCTGGCCGAGGAAGGCCACGCGCCGTCCGCATTCCGCCGGCTGTCCCGCGCCGCGGTGCCCTCGCGCGGGCTGCTGTTCTCGTGCATCTGCCTGCTCGGCGGCGCCATGCTGATCGCCGTGGTACCCAACCTCGTCACCGCGTTCACGCTGGTCACGACACTGGCCGCCATCCTCTTCATGTTCGTGTGGTCGCTGATCCTGGCGGCGTACATCGCCTACCGGCGCCAGCGTCCGGAGCTGCACGCCGTGTCGTCGTACAAGATGCCCGGTGGCGTGGTGATGTGCTGGGTGTGCCTGGCCTTCTTCGCCTTCGTGCTGGGCTTGCTGGCCCTGGAAAGCGACACCCGCCAGGCGCTGATCGCCAGCCCGGCCTGGTTCGCGCTGCTGGCGATCGGCTATGCGCTGCGCCGTCGCAAGGCGTAAACCCGTCGGCGCCTCACGTATGTGAAGGCCTTCACACGCGCTGGCACAGGCATTGCTGCGATAACCCCGGGGGCCGACGTGCGTCGGTTCCCCGTCGCCTCACCGGGGAAATCCAGCACCCATGCCGCCGTACCGTCATTGCGCGTCACGTCAGAAACTGCCCATCCTTGCCGCCCTCGGGGCCGGCACGGGGTTGCTCGTATTCTCGTCGTCCTCCGCGGCGGCCGTCATCGACGGCAGCATGCTCACCTCCACGCGCACCGCCATGCTGGACGACGCCCGGCAGATCCGCGCGACCGTATTGCGCCACTCGCTGGTGCAGGAAGAAGGCGGCACGCGGGACGACGGCCTGTGGACGTCCACCTGGGGCCACTGGGGCGACCACGACCGTAACGACGAGGCCGCACGCCTGCGCAGCAATGGCGGCGGCGTGCTGGGTGGCGTCGACCGGGACCTGGGCGACGCCCATGTCGGCCTGATCGCCGGCGCCGGCACCCTCACCGCACGCACGCCGGGCGCGGACGTGCAGTCCAAGACCTCCATCGTCGGCGTGTATGCCGCGGGCGCGCACGGTGCGTGGCACTGGCAGGGCGGCGTCAGCTATTCATGGAGCCAGTTGCAGAGCCACCGCCGCGCCAGCGTGGCCGGCCTGGGCATCGGCAACACCGCGTCCGCGCGCTACGACAGCGGTATCGCGCAGGCGTGGCTGGACGGCGGCTACCGCATCGGTTTCGACCGCGGCTCGATCACCCCCTTCGTCAACCTCGCGCGGGCCCAGCTGCATCAGGATCCCATCCACGAGACCAACGACATCGCCGCGCTGCGCGTCGATGCCAACCGCGGCCATGTCGACATCGGCACGATCGGCGTGCGCGGCGCCATGCAGTTCGCCGATGGCGTGGTGGGGCACGCCGGCGTCGGCGTGCAGCAGGCCTGGGGCGACGACGTGCGCCCCGTGGACACGCAGCGTTATGCCAGCGGTGGCGATCCGTTCCGCGCCATCGGCGTGCCGACACCGCGCCACGCGGTGGTGGCCGATGTCGGCATCGCCTTCGCCACCAGCAAGGGCACCTCGGTGGATGCGAGCTACCGCGGCATGTTCGGCGGCGGCGCGAAGGACCAGGGCGTACGGATCAGCGTCACCGTGCGCTGGTAGCGCCGCATGTCAGCCTCAGTGTTCCTCCGGCGGCGGCACCGGCACCATCGACGACAGCAGGAAGGCGCCCCGCTTCACCTCGACATACACCGAGGCCACCGGCTCCAGCGCGTCGCCTTTCAGGCGCCAGGCCGAGACGATCCAGTCGTTGTTGACGCGCCAGCCGACATGGCCGTGGTCGATGTAGCCCAGCAGGGTCTCGCCGCGGAAGGTGAGCGGGAAAACGTCGGCATCCTCGCTGTAGCCGGCCATCACGCCATCGGCGTAACCGCTGCCGAAATCGGGAAGATCGGGAGCCACGCCGCCGTTCGACGTTGCCAGGCCCTTGCCGCCTTTCGCCGCGGCCACCAGCGCATCGTAGGTCGCCTTGTCCTTGCCAGCGAGGTTACGTGCGAGTGTCGCCGCCATCGGACTGCGATCGTAACGGGCGACCGCCGCCATGGCCGTCGTGGCGAAGTCGTCGCACGGCGACTGCTTCGGTGCGCACGCACTGCCCTTGACCGACAGGGTGTAATCGAAACGCGCGACCAGCCGCGCGTCCTTGCCAAACGCCTTGCCCTCCCAGCGCGCCGTCTGCAGGATCATTTCGTCCGGGGTCGGATAGGCCAGCCACAGGGCGACGTAGTCGTCACCAATCTTCGCCAGGTCGTGCTGCGACATGCAGTCGCCGCTCCAGGACACCGGCGTCGGCACGGCGATCGCCTTTTTCCCGTCGATGCGGAACGGCGTCTCGTCCCAGCAATGCATCGTGCCTTCCATGGCGTACAGCGAACTCACCGGCGAGCCGGGCAGCTTGCGCCAGTAGGTGGTGTTCGCAGAGGCCAGGGCGGCCGCGACGGTCTTGTCCGGCTGGAACGGAAAATCGCCCGGTTTTTCCACGTCGCCGTCTGTCGATCGCGTGATGGGCACACCGTGCTCGCCGAGCTGGTCGAGCACGTCGCGCGATCCGTCCGATACCTTGTCCAACACCGTGCGGATGCGATCCAGCGGCGCCGGTGCCGGCGTGTCCAGGCCCTTGAGCACGTCGATCCGTGCACGGTAGCTTGCTACCGTCGCCGGCAGCGGCTTGCCCGGCGCCATGCGCAGCTGCGACCACACGGCGGCATCGCGCTCGGCCAGCCAGTGGCGCTGGTCCAGTTTCAGGGCGTCGGCCATGCCGGGATGCGCGGCGAGGGCCGCACGGAACGCCTGGCCCAGTTCGCCATCCAGCGCGGACACCTTCGGCGAGGCGCAGATCGCTTTCTCGACCGGGGTGCCGGCCTTGGCGCAGTCGAAGCCGGCGGCGTGTGTCAGCACCGGGGAGCACAAGAGCACGGCAAGGGCGATCGATCGGGTCGGGGTCGGCACGGGAGGCATGTCCTCAAGAGGGAGTGGATGGCAAGACGTCCAAATCTACCGGCACCGCGTGAAGACAGGTTCACAACTGCGTCCCCAAATGTAGGGTTTCGCCTACAGGAATTCCGGCAACAACCCGCTATATTCCACCCCGTCCAGCGACGTGCCAAGGGGGTGCGCAACGCTCGGACGAGGGCAACCGCCATGCCAGTCCCGTACAGCGCCCGCGTGCGCCCTTCCTTGCTGCGTGACCTCCCGGGAGACCGGCGATGAGGTTCACCAAGCCTGTTCGTTTTCGGCACGACGACGCCCTGACACGCATCCCGTGGGACGAGTTCGGTCGCCTGGTGGCCACGCATTACCGTGAGCAGGGCTACGTGGTGGAGCACATCGGCGGTCGCGCCGGCCGCCACCGCGCGGAAGACGCCATGGACCTGACCCTCACTCGCGGCGCCACCTCCATCATCGTCCAGTGCCGTCACTGGGTGGCCCAGCAGGTACCGCACCAGGACGTTCGCCAGCTGGTGAACGCCATGCCGGCCGCCGGCGCCAGCCAGGTCATCGCCATTACCTCGGGCGAGTTCAGCCGCTCGGCCGTGGAATTCGCCGAGCGCCTGCCCCACGTCACGCTGATCGACGGCATGCGCATCCGCGCCATCCTGGGCAAGGTGCCCGAACCGCCGCTGCCCGTGCTGCTACCCGGTGGCGTGCCGCCCTGGGCCGAGGACGAGGATCACCTGCGCAGCCGTGCGCCCATGGTCGCCGCCGTAGGCGCGGTGATCGTCATGGGCCTGATGCTGTGCGTGATGTACGGCGTGTACATCCACGAGATCCAGCGCGCGCAGATGCAGTCGATGCAGGCCACCGCCGCGCATGCGGCGACGGTGGCGATGCCCTGAGCGGTCAGAACACCCAGTTGAGCGCAAGCCGCGCCGACTGGTCTTTCGCTGCACTGGCGAACTGACCGTTCCACGACGCATCCACGGTCACCGTGGGCGTGGCCAGGAAGCGGATGCCCGCCACACCGACGCCGGCATTCTTCGCAATGGGTGTACCCAGCGACTCGACGGTGGCACCGCCCGCGATGAAGCGCTGGCGACTGGCGGGCTGCGTATCGCCCGCCGCATGCTGCCAACCCACGCTGCCGAATATCCCGAAGCGACCATCCTCGCCGAAGTCCTTGCGGCCGCGCAGGCCCAGCGTGCCGTAGGTGACGTCGCTCTTGTCACTCATCACATGCAACGCCGCCACGCCGCCGCGCTCGTTCACCGACCCCGTGCGCAACTGCTGCTGCGCCAGGCTGAGGAACGGTGCCAGCCCGCCGGTATCCCAGCGGAACTCGTAGGCCGCCTCGACGAAACCCTGCAACGCCTGGCCCTTCATGCTGCCTGCCAGCCGGGCGGCCAGCGTACCCAGGTCCACCACCGTGCGATGCGTATCGACGTCGTAGCGCGTGTAGAGCCCGCCCGCCTGGATCAGCACGTTGCCGTACTGGCCGCCGCCGTAGATCGCGGCGGTCAGCGAGCGGCCACTGGCCGACTCGTCACGCGCATCCGCGGAGACACGACCGCCGCCCAGCGCAACACCGAGACGCGACTGCGCCCCCACGCCCATGTCGGCACCCACCATCACGCCGCTGCCCTTGGTGTCCAGCCTGGCCGCGCTGCCGTCCTCGTCGTGGTGGCCGCGATGGCCCCACGCCGATGCCCACGTGGCCACGGCGTCTTCGGTCTGGTCGGCGTACTGCGTGATCAGGTGCTGGTTGATCGCGTCGCGCTGGAAGCGGCCGTCATCGGCCAGTGCGCCGGGCAGGTTGGCGTGGATATCGCCGGAGAGCGGCGCCCCCGAGGCATCCTGCGCGAACGCGGGGGACAGAGAGACACAAAGGCCGGCGGCCAGCAGCGCCTGGCAAAGCCGCGGGGAGCCGGTCCCTGCGGGACGGTGAGTACGGTTCATTCGATTTTTCCACTGGATGCCTGGGCAGTAGCGCCGATGCAGGCGGCGATTATCGACGAAGTGACGGGCGGGAAACGAGTACTGCTACGATCTTCGTCATGACAGCCGGAAAAAACCAGACCGTGGACACCAACGCAGGCGTTATCGCCGTCGACCATACGGGCTTCGTCGTGTCATCGCTGGACGACGCCATACGCTTCTGGACGGAGGCCCTCGGCTTCACGCTCGAGCGGCAGTCAGAGATGGGCGGCACGTTCCTGCATCAGGTCACAGGCGTCGATGATCCTCTCGTGCGCACGGCTATCGTCAGGGCACCGGGTGGTTACATGGTCGAGCTGCTGGCGTACTCGCAGGGTGCTCGCCATGGTTTGGCACCGGAAAGCGCGGGAGCCATCGGTGCTGTGCACCTGGCGCTGGCGGTGCGTGACATACATGCGGCGATCGCGCGCATCGAGGCGGCGGGGTGGATGGTGAAAGGGAGTCCTCAGGCGATTCCCGGTGGGCCAAGGCAAGGGACGCTGGTGGTGTATGTGTCGGGGCCGGACAACATCACGTTGGAGTTGATGCAGTTGCCTGGCGGTTGACGGTACCGCGTCAGGCGAACCGCTCGATGGCTGCACGCACCGCGGCACCGTTTGCATCGGCGATGCGCCGGAAGGCGTCACTCACGCCCGCATGCTGGGCCACCCGTGCCCAGTACAGCTCGGCCCACATCGCGGCACGATGCCAATAGGCCATATCACGCGGGGATGGCGTGGCAGCTGTGTAGTCGCGCACGGGAATGGCCCCATTTGCAGCAGGCCGGTAGAGCATCGGCAGCATGTCGTAACTGGGCGTCAACGTGAGCGGAAGACTGTCATCGAGGAAGAACGACAGGTTACCGAAGTGCATATCGGTGTTACCGATCATGCGCCCGAACCACCATCGCTGCCGCGCCTGGTCCAACGCAAACTCGTCGATCCAGTTACCACCATGCATACGCGTGGCCGCGGCAGCCCAATCGTCACGGATGCCGTCATGCGCATCACTCCATGCCGCCAGGCTTACGCAGCCGCGACGTCCGT
Source organism: Luteibacter sp. ME-Dv--P-043b (assembly GCF_030209605.1). Classification (NCBI taxonomy): domain Bacteria; kingdom Pseudomonadati; phylum Pseudomonadota; class Gammaproteobacteria; order Lysobacterales; family Rhodanobacteraceae; genus Luteibacter; species Luteibacter sp. ME-Dv--P-043b. Next base: position 13,704 of record NZ_JARVRT010000042.1, on the reverse strand, counting down.
ACGCGCCCACGCGATCGAAGCGGGTGACCTCAAGGCATACCCTGCCCTGCGACTCGACCAGCTCGCTTGACGCGCTTGCATGGCCGTGTTCGGACAGCACGTTGCCTGCCAGGTGTTCGCAGATCAGGAGATCCGCCCAGCGACGCGCCATGGGGCCACTGTCGACAGGCTCGCTGAACTTCACGATGACGTGGCGGATATGCCCTGCGGCGTCGATGACGGACGCGGTGAATTTTGGCTGCTCTCCAGCCACCAGGGCACCGGGGCTAACCGGTGACAGTGCGGCCTCGGCAAAGGCACCGTAACGTAAACCGCGGGAGCGCTCGTCGATGGTGTCGAATCCTGACTTCAGGGCACGGTCGAGCGCGTCGACGCCAACGACGAAGTTGCCCGGCATGTCCTCCCCGCGCAGCAACAGGGCAGCGAGTACGACCGTGTCGCTCCACAGCATGACATCGGGAGGTGCTTGCAGCCTTCGCGCCCAGTGCTGGGCAAGGCCGCGACCAAGAAACCCCTGGGGTCGCTGGTCATCGAGGAACCAGGGAATGCCGGGAAACCGGCCTTCGGCGAACTCGCCGCAAAGCCATGGCGGGGATTTACCCACCAGGAGCATGTCGGCACTCATCTGTGGCACGAGACGGCCGAAGGGCTGGCCTCTTCCCGTCCCATCGACGCGGGAAAGAGGCAAGCCGCGGGATTCTGAATAGGTTTGTGAATAGATATTCTGGCCCAAAGCCATGCTCCTTAGTCCGTTAAACGTATCCGGGTTTCCTGGGTGAATAGAGCGGGCCGGAAACGCTTACAGGCTGATTGCCCAAGGCGACGTTTCGTAAGTACCATTTCCTTCACCGCTCGGCTCATCCCTGCGGGACCCGCACACCGCGCATCAAGGGGAAAACATGGCTTCGATCGTATCGGCGCGGTTGCGCCCGGCCTGTGCGGCATACCGGGAGATCAGTCATGGGTAACCGCTGGAAGCCCGTGCGCTCACGGTGGGACGACTCGCTTACCCGGGTGGGCTGGGACGACTTCGAGCGCCGTGTCGCGGAGTACTACCGCGGACAGGGCTATCGCGTGGAGCACACGGGTACCGGGGCCACACTCGGGATGAGCGACGGCGGCATCGACCTCAAGCTGTTCCGCGGCGGCGAGTACACCGTGGTGCAGTGCAAGCACTGGAACACCGGTCAGGTGCCGCATAACGCCGTGCACGAACTGATCGGCGTCATGCACACCCAGGGCGCACAGCGCGCCGTCCTCATATCGTCCGGCGAGTTCACCAATCATGCGATGCGCTCGGCGGAGAAGTACATGCCGATCCAGCTGATCGGGGGCGCCGAGATCCGCGCCATGCTGGGTCCGATCCCGGAGATGGATATGCCCTCTTCCTCGGCGCGGGACGAGATGCCCAGTTGGGTGGTGGAAAGGCGCCACAGGCGAAGGAGTCATCCGGCCTCGGCGAGGTCCATCGCCGTCAGGCTCGTGGCTTTCGCCGCGATGGTGCTGTTCGTCTGCTTTTATATCCCGCACGTCTTCAGCAACATGTCCGCTGGCATCATCCGATCGACCTCGCAGAATGTGGCTAACGCCCGGGCGAATGCGCGCGACGTTCAGGCACGCCCCGCAGCGCCCTACCCCGATTACTACGCGTCGCACGCCGTGGCGCCGGTTTCTTATGGAACACGGGATACTAGCAACGCCGCCAACGCGCAGGCACCGATCACCACGGCCGACGGCAAACCACGGGCTACAGGATCGACGCCGACCACGAAAGCCGAGATCTCCGCCTGGCAGGCGGAGAACGCGAAGTCGATGAAGATCCTTGAGAAGACGACGCCGGAGCTGGGGTCGAACTAAGCTAGCGTCCCGTTCCGTCACCCAGCTCGCATCCTCTCTGGGCCTGCTCCCAACACATCCGCACATGCGCCTGTGCCGCGCACTGCACGCCCATGTTCGTCAGTGCGCCAATGGCTTCCAGACCCAAGGCCATGCGCTTGCAATCCACGGTATCGGCCTCGTGGATCAGGTCGGCCAGTAGTCCGGTCAGCCCGCGCGCAAATTGCAGCCATTCGGTAGCCTGGTTCAACAACGCATGGGCGGTCGCTTCCGGGTCGGCGTGGTAGCACATCCGGTCCGATGTCGGATGCTCGTTCGAAGTAGTCATCGCATTCTCCTTTCGACCGTCATTCGCGATTCCAGGTGCGGCACACCGTGGGAACGCGGTGTGCCGCGGATCATGCGGATTCGCGGGTTCACGGCTGCCCGTGGCCGGGCGCCGGACGGTGTGATTGACGACGTGTGTAGCGGCGCTCGCCTTTCTGCCGCTCACGCGACAGCGCGCCGCGTGATTCGGCAGGGAAAAATCTCAACTCCAACGGCAGGCGCCGCGGTTCTTCAACCGTATCTGCGAGGGACGCAGACCGCCCGGTAACCGGTGGGTGTGTCGCCGGGGGGATTCGGCGGGCGAGCGAGTACCGTATGATCGTGGGTAGCCACTGATCGACTCCTGGAGAGTTGGTTGTGGTCAGCGGTCCAGGGGTGTTGGTAGCACCCTTGGGCCGCGCTTCACCGCTTGATGCGGTGGTCGCCTGCGGTGCGTGTGAAACCCGGCGCAGGCGACGTGATGAACGTAACAAATCAACTTGCGGTTGTCTGTAGTCGCGGGGATGAGAAAGCGGGCCATTTCAACCGAGATGCCGTTCCGTTCTAGTTCGGAGACGTCCAACCCGAGGCCTTCTTCACCGCCGCCTCGACCTTGTCGTAATACGCCATCGCCGTTTTCTGCACTACCTCCGGCAATGCCTTGAAGTTGTCGCCCGGCACGCGCGTGATCTCGTCACCCGGTTGCCGTGGAAGGCTGCCGCGGATCGCGTACTTAGTGTCCTTGTAAACGGTGATCAGTTTCACCGTGGCCGGATCGAGGCCGTCGCAATCGATCCAGTACGGCACCATCACCAAGGCATTGCCGTCACCCGCATCGATCACATCGACCAGTGACGTCAGTGGCTGGATGCCGCAGAGCGGGCTGCCGTTGGTGTCCTTGATTTCCCACTTGGCGAGATAGCCGCCGTGGTCTTCGATGAAGCCGTAGGCGTGCAGCGAGACGTAGCTTTTGCCGTCGATCGTCGGACCGTTGCGGTTGCCGCCGAAAGCCAGCATGCGCAGGTTGTTGTATGCGTCGGGGTACGCCAGTGCCTTGAGCATCTGGCTGCTGTTGTCGTAGTAGCTGGCGATGTCGTCGCGCTGCTCGCCCGTGAGGGGTGTTACGCCGAGATCCCTGGCCGTGGCGGCCTGTGCAATGAGGCAGGCGACAAGCATCGCGAGCGGAATGGGGAAGCGCATCGTCCTGGCCTCGATCGGGGTGATAGCGCGAACGATATCCGATCCCTCCGGCTTTATCTGCCCGGCGCCCTGCCCCATGGCCGCAACCTAAGAAGGCACCTCCGCCGCGGCTCACGCAGGGGCGGAGGTGCCCGCAACGCTACTGCACGATCGTGGCCGCCACGTGGTACACGCGTCCGCCCCAGCCGTCATGGGGGAAGGAATCCGACACCTTGAGATAGATCGGCCGCGAGCCGTTGCTGGCCTGGCCTAGGTACGGCGTCAGGTCGATGCTACGGTCGGCCTTGTTGGAGCCGTCGGTGATCGGGCGCTCTTCCTGCAACACGGTGGTCCAGTGCGCGTTGTCGAGGCTGACCTGCACCAGGTACTCGGCGTCGATGGTCAGGGTGACGTGGGCGGACGTGGTATCGGCCGGAAGCGGGAACCGATAGGTGAAGTGCGCATTGCCGTCGGCGAAGCGGTTCTGCACGCCGTTGCTCTGCGAGCCGCCGGCATCGACCAGCCACGGATTCTCGTCCACCGTCCCCGTGTCGAAGTCGATCGCGTGCGCCACCAGCACGTCGGCCTGCGTGCTGAAGCCCAGGCCGGCGGCCACGACGTTGGCGGTGACGGCATGGTGTCCGTCGGTCGCCATGGCCGGCACCGTGAGCTGCAAGGGAACGTTGCCGTACACGGGTGTTGCGTTGCCGCGGGGTTGCAGGAGGAGACGGGCGGCGCGTGGCGTGGTGCGCCATCCTGCGGGGGTGTCGATTACGGTCAAGGCCTGCACAGGCAGCACGCCGGTGGCGGAGATGCCGAGGTCGAGCGCCACCGAGGTGACGCCCGATGCCGAGGGCATGATGACCGGCTGGGCCGGCGACAGCGTGGCCGCCAGCGATTCGTGCGGGGGCGTGGCGGAGATATCGCCGATCAGGGCACTGAGGGCGCTGGCCTGCGTACGCCAGTCGAACACGTTGGGATGGCTGTCGCTGGTGGCACCGGACCAGCGGGTGCCTAGCCGGCCGGCGGCGTCGCGATCGTTGTCCCAGACGCTGTTGGCCTGTCGATCGAGAAAGGTCGCGTAGCGGCGGTCGTGGGTGGTGTCGACCAGGTCCGTCCAATAGCGGGTGAAGATGCCCTTGAACTGCTTGCCGTTGTCGTCGCATGTCTGGTCGGACGCGTCGCAGCGCTCGGACAGGATGCCATCGGTGACCAGCGCGTTCGGGCCAATGGCGGCGTCCGCGAGACGGCGTACGCTGGCAAGGATGGCGGGATCGCCGGTAGCGCGCCACAGTTCCAGGCCGCCACCGATCAGCATGCCCTGGTTGTAGCTCCACACAGTCTGGCCGTTGTTGGTGCAGGCGTTGGTGAGGCCATCGTTGACCAGACCTTCGGCGTTGACCATGCCGCTGCTCTGGAACCATGACCACGCGGCGCGCGAGCGTCCCAGCCATAGCGTGTCGCCGGGGAGGCGGTTGTGCAGCTCGGCGGTGAGGCGGATCCACAGGCCGTTGGTCACCGCGTTCTTATAAGTGCGCTCGCCATCCCACCAAACGCCACCGCCGCAGGTGGACGTATCCCAGTAGCCGTTGACGTAGTCGGCAATGGTGACCGCCATGTCCAGGTATTTGGGATCTCGGGTCAGGTCGTAGGCCTGCAACCAGGTGAGGCCCCACCACTCCGAGTCATCGATGGCGCGGCTGGTGAAGTTGCCAAGCAGCGGATCGCCCGAGAGCACGCCGGCAGGGAAAGCACCCTTGTCCTTCTCGAAGGTGTTGTCCAGCTGGCCGAGGTAACGGCGATCGCCGGTGCGTTGCATGTAGTCGCCGATGGTCTGCAGGGCGACGGCGGAGTTCCACCAGCTGGCGGGGAACCAGGCCTTGTCGGGATCGTACGAGGCCATCAGTACGTCCGCCGCGACGCGGGCACGGGCGACGGCGGTGGGGCCATCCGATTGGGGACCCGCCAGGTGGTGACGATCGGTGGCCGAGGCGGGGGAAACGACGGCAAAGGCCGTCAGGCTGGCGGCTGCCAGCAGGGTATGCACTCGCATGATGGGAAACGCTCCTCTGGATACCCACGAAGGGCCATGGAGGCTCCCCTCCCCCACACCCCGCTCAACGCCGGACCGTGGGCGGTGATCCGGCGGGACACGTGCACGCAAGGGGCCGTTCGGTCTGGAGCGTGATGCGCGTGGACGGCGGTTGCGAGTCTGGGGAGTGTTGCAGGGTTGGGGTGGTGGGGAGTGAGAACTGGGTCAAGCGGGGCGATAACGCCTGGGGCTTGCGCCGGGCTGCCTAAGGGGATCACATACCAGCTACTAGCCGACCACGAGTGATGACATGGCACAGGGTAAAAGCGTTTTGATCTCGGGGGCGAGCTTCGCTGGGTTGGCGACGGCCTACTGGATGCGGCGCCTTGGCTATAAGGTCACGGTGGTAGAGGCGGCACCGGCTCTCAAGCGTGGGGGGACGCCCGTCAATATAAAGGACGCTACCGTCGACGTCGTGCGTCGAATGGGGCTATTCGAGCAGATCGAGTCGCATCGCATCATTAAGACGCTGACGGAGTTTTCCGGGCCGGAGCATGTCGAAGCGAGGTTTCGGGACGAGAAGGACGGCGAAGGTATGCCGGGTGATGTCGATTACGAGATCGAGCGGGATGTGTTGCTTCGGCTGATGTACGACACGGTCGAGGGTCACGTCGAGTTTGTGTTCAACGATGGTATTCGGTCGATGCGGGAGGACGACGCGGGTATGTCGGTGTCGTTCGAGAAGGGGTCCGACCGTCGGTTCGATCTGGTGTTTGGATGTGATGGCATCCATTCCAACGTGCGTAGTCTTTGGTTCGGACCGGAGAAAGACTATGCGCACTTCCTCGGGGCGTATGGGGCGGTAACGATCGTCGACAGACTTTTGCTGCCGGAAGGCACATCGAATATGCATGGGGAGGATGGTCGGTTCGTCTCCGTGAATACGTACAACGGGAAGACCGACATCATTCAGCTGTTCGCGTCGAAAGACGAGCTGGATGTGGACTGGCGCGACAAGGATAGGCAGCGGCGCATCGTACTTGATCGATTCGCAACGATGGAGGGGCCTATCACTGCGCTGCTCGCGGAAGTGGAGCGGGCGGAGAATTTTTACTTCGGGCCTATTACGCAGATCTTGATGCCCGCGTGGACGAAAGGACGGGTGGCGCTTGTTGGGGATGCGGGGTATTGCGCTTCGCCGGCGGCAGGGAAAGGGGGCTCGCTGGCGTTGGACGGTGCGGCGGCTTTGGCTGATGCTTTTGAGCAGTATGGTGGCGAGTATGCGGCGGCGTTCGCTGCATACGACGAGGGGTTTCGGCCGTATCTTGAGGACGTGCAGGCTGGGGCTGTGGGTTTCTGTCGGCAGGTGCTTGGGGCGGCCAGATGAAGGCAACTCGGTAAAAAGGACAACCTATCGCCTTCCACTCAGTACCAGGCTGCCCTTCCCTTCGTCGGGGGAGGCAGTCGATCCAATACAACCACCGTATTAACGTCCCAGGCAGTGACAGGAATCGTACGCTTTAAGACCTCCCTGCCGATTCTCGCAACCAACGTATCGACGTCGTCGATCATCGTCATGACTCGCACCCCTCCGAATAGGGCACGAGTACCCACACGGAGATGGTAGCTACTGACGGACCGATCACCTGCGGAGAGGACCCCGCAGCGCACGCTTGTGATCTGGTCCCATGAGACGAATCCGTTTGGGACGCCGAAGAACGACCTACCAATACCTTCAGAAGAAACCACGACATCTTGGTAAGCAAACATCGGAAACGTCACAGATGCAATGACAAAAGGAATACCCACCAAGAAATAGATCAGATCGCCGGAAGTGAATACCATGGCGGCCTTGAAGAAAGCATAGGCAGCCATGGCGAGTAGAGCCACCGAAAGCACAGAGGCCAGCCACAAGAGTTTTCCGTATCTGAAGGTTGCTGTCTCAGAGATGCTGCTTGGCGGCGTGCTTCCGAAAAACTCCATTACCGAACGATCTTATGCCGCTGGGCATCTAAGGCGTCACCGGCCCGACGTTCATTGTAATCACGCACTAAGGACATGCCAGACCCAGGAACGAGGAGATCCATAAGCGAAAGACGCTCGCTCCCCTCTACAGAGACCTGCTGCTTGAGAATGCCACTTACCGTTTTCAGGTGAGATGCGACGTCGTCGAGCTTTCCAGCAGCGAGTTTCTTCGCGAGATAGTCGTATTCGTTCGCCTGTGCATCGTCGTGAATTTGATTGTTGTACTGGCCTATCTGCAAGGCCTGAGCGAAGCCGGCCCAATAAGATATCCAGGCGACCAAGCATGCCACCGCGAGAACGGAGCAGACCTTGGTCACGAACATGAGACGTCTTTGCATTAATCAATCCTCCGCGTAATCAGCCGCACAAGCCGGCTACTGAACCGCCGCTCTCCTACACAAGCCGTGCGATCAATACTGCGATTGACTGCTACTCCCGGCCAAACAATACGTCTGCCCTGGATGAGCCGGGCAAGCCATGGCGTTCATCTCAGTCATTTATCCATACGATCTCAAGATCCAGGCCCCGCGAAGCAATTGCGAGCGACTGCTCCGCACTTAGCTGCGGTCCGCCATCAAACGCATGTTGCGTATGCTCGCACACGATTCGCCTGACCGCGCCGCGCAGAAGCGCCTCGTCGCACTCCACGTCAGCAAGACCACCGAGCACCGACTCAAGTCCTTCAGTAAAATCGTCGAAATAGCTTCCCCAACTACCAATGGGCGGCGGTAGTTCACTATCTGTCAGTGTGAACCGGTATCGGTGCCCAAAGTCATCGATCAATTGCTCGCCGATGTCTTCGACGTCTGATACCGCGGCGACGCAGGTAGATTCCGGGGAAAAATAGGTGTCCAGAATAACTGGAGCCCTGGCTCTTCCGAGAATTCCCAACAGTTCTCTTGGCATCAATGTATGTGCTGGCGTGACGCCATGAAAGCATCCGCACCACCAGTAAACCTTACCGCCCTCATACAGAGCCAAATCCGCGACCCCCGAAGCGAGGCGGGCGCAATCCAGTGCGGAGAAGGCGTCATTGATGTTGTCGAAAAACCTGACACCCAAGCGGGAAGCCTCTGCCTCCCATCGCCGGTAGTTCTGCCTAGCCCGGAAACGCGTTGACGGCCTATCGACGAGTATCCGAGAGCCCACTATACCCAACGCTTCGTCTATCTCTCCGAAATCAATCGATTCACCTTCAATTCGAAGCGATAGCGTGTATTCACTTTTCTGATCCATATGAGCCTCGATATCTCCGGCGGCTTGAATGTTCCCATGCAGACCGTGGGCGGGTCACGGGGCTTTCTCCGTGACTCGGCAGCGACCCGCCGAAGGCAGCTACTCATACACCGAAACCGTGCATTAGTCCCCGCGCGGGACCGCTCCTGCTTCGCTAAGATAAGCCCTGCCACCGAAATGGTATGGCCAAATCCCAAGGAGTCACGGATGCCGACCCGATGATGCGCCCTGCCGCTGCGATGGCCAGCCTTTGCGCCGCCCTAGTGGTCGCCTGCGCCACGCCTGCCCGCCCTGCGGTGCAGACCAATGCCGCGCCCCCTTCCACCGCCCAGGATCATTCCATGCCGTCTTCCCTAGAAGTCCACGCACTGCCCGGGGCGCGTGCGGCCGCCGACCACCTGCTGGCCTTCCTGACGACCCTGGACAGCACCGACAGGCTCAAGCCAGCACCGTTGGGCCAGGCCTTCGGCGTGACGCTCGGCCCCGACTCCGAAAATGGCGCGGGCTGGACGGTCTATCACAGTCCGGACCTGGGCCAGGGATGGACGTATTGGGTGCAACAGTCCGATGCCCGGCCCTCTATGAAAAACGGTTTCCGCTTCTGGTTCGACCATCCTGACCGGAAGGCAGATGCCACTCCGGTGTGCGCATTACCTCTGGACCGGCTGCGCAGCACACTGACCGCGCACGGCTGGGTCGAGCGACCGGTGCCCTCGGAAATCGGCAGCATCCTGGCGGTGGAGTTCAGCAAGGGCGATGTGGTGTTGACCCTGACTCCGCGGGACGGCACGGACATTAATGGCACCGCCTGCGTGCTCGCCATTCAGACCACCGACGGCCACTGACCGACTAAGGATTGCCCATGGCAACGCCCCACCCTGCCCTCGATGCGGCCGTCCAGCAATTTGCCCAACAGCCCGGCGTCAGCCCGGCAGACGTGTCGGCCCTTCGCGCTGCCTTGTCCGCCGACCCCAATGTGAGCCAGCGCCTGGATACGCAAGCGGCGAGCGGGGCGCTGCACGGCTTTGCACTCGCGGCGGCCGACGCACCCGATCGCCCCGTGGGCAACTACGACCGCACGGCCGGCACGATGACCTTGCCCAGCTCCGCGTTCTCTGGCCCGCACCCTGACGTAGGCGCCGTGCTCCGCGTGCAAGCGATGGTCGCGGAGTTTGGCGGCAAGACCTATGCCGACAACGCAGGTGCGAGCCATCCGGTCACCCCGGACATGCTCAATAACTTACAGGCCACGCTCAACAAGTCGCCAGCCTTGGCGGAAGAAATCAAGCGCGCTGCCACGACCACCGACCCGCTCCAACCGTCCCACCGCATTCTCGAATCGTTCGCCTTCACCAAACCGGGTGATGGGGTGGGTGGTAGCTTCAACGCGCCCAATCACGCCATGAATTTGGTCAGCGAATCGCTCATCACCCGCGGCGCTCACAGCGTCGGCAGTTACAACCCCCACGATTTGACCTTTGTCATCGGGCACGAAGTCCAGCATGGGTTCAACGCAGAAGCAGCGGAACACGCGCGAAGAGCCTTTGTGGCCGAGGTGCACGCAAAAGCGGCTACGCCCGGCCCGGTGCACGATTACACCGCGTTGGTCGAGCAGCACATTCAGAGCGGGCGTGACGACGAAGCCGGCGCGCAAATTGCCGGTTGGAACGCGCTGCGTAGTCGCGTGCAACACGACCAAGGCAGCGTCAGACTCACTGACCTCTACAACGCCTTACCTGCGCGGACAGCTGATTTCATAGAGCCGCACGGAGCCGGATTTATCCCGCATGCCAATGTGCAGCTCAATCCCGATTTGAGCATGCCGCACACGCCGGTGAATGTGACCGGGATGGGGCATAACTATTTTGACCGGCCCACGGCGGCGCACTTGCAGCCCGGAGACACGCGCAATCCCATGGGCTTAGGCCACGGTCGTGCCGAGGATTATCCTAACTACTACGCCGGTTGGGCCGTAGCCGTCATCGGCGCGGAAGAGCGCGCCGCCGTCCACCCTCATGGCGTCACTCCCCAGGTGCAAATCAACATGGCGCACGCGGGACTTTACGAAGACATGATGGAGAAGGCGGGCCTCAACTTGGCGCCCTCCAAACAATCGGTCCCGTACCTCGACAGCAGCACGCAGCCGGCCGTACCCCATCGCTTCGACCACACCGCGGACGGCCCGAATCAATTCCAGCATGTGCCGGTGGCGCCCAACCGACTGGACAACCCCAGCCATCCTGACCACGCGTTCTACCAACAAGCCCGCGGCCATGTGGTGGCGCTGGATAAAAGCCTCGGTCGCACCCCCGATGTGCACACCGACCAGTTGGCTTCAGCCGCGGCGGTGCAAGCGCGCGCCGATGGGCTTCATCGCATTGACCAAGTCGCACTCTCCACTGACGGCCAGCGGCTGTGGTCGGTGCAAACCCCACCGGGGCGAACGGACCATCTGTTCGACTTGCGGACCAGTGTGCCTACGGCCGAGGCGATGACACCGATGGAGCAGAGCGGTGCCCAGTGGCCGCAAGCCATGAAGCAGTTTGAGCAAGCGCAACAGCAACAAACTCAGAGCCAGCAGGTCAGTCAGACCCAAGCGCAGGCGCAAGGCCCGGTGATGAGCCACGGCGGTCTTGGAAAGTAGTTGTGCTGGCCGCATCAAAACGCAAGCGCCAGCATGCTTGCGGCCTGGCATTGCCGTTAAACCGACCGCCAGCAATCAGTGTAATAGATGTTCTCGTGAGCTAAGAACCGCTTAAACCCTGCCCAGCCTTGGGAATGAATCGGGGTGGCCTCGTCCGTGTGCAGCGGCACCAACCATAGAAACTGGACGTATCCTTCCTCGGGATCATCCATCGACGAAAAGCCGTCAGGGAAGCATTAGGGCCGCACCGCGACCAAGGCTGTTGGCTCGAATCAGGGGGGATATCGGAGGAGCGGGAGGAGTGCTACGACCCATGCGGCCGTGGGCGCTATGACAGCGAGCCGGCGACGAGTTTGGCTATTCCAGACGCGTGGAGCGAATGCGGCAACGCCGGAGCTCGTCGGTAGTCTCAGGCGGGTTGCCAGAAAGGGGAACCTTCAACGCCTAGAAGCGTGAGTATGAGGGTGAGGATGCCTAAGAGGTACAACGCGCCGACAACCACGGCGCGCAATGGGGTCAATCAGACACACGGCCGGGCTTCTATTGCACTCACCGACGCCCATTGCGTGGGAAATAGCGAGTGATAGAAAAGCAATAGGCGACTGATTTTAATAGATATTTAAAATTCACAGACGGTTTATTAACTTCTAGGTTGCACAGTCGTGAATAGTTGAGATACTTCTCATCCCAGGCGGGGAAACAGCGAAAGATCGCGCGTATCGGCCGACGACCACGCAAGTTCGCGTCGCCTCGGGACGGACTATCAGGAGGGGGCGAACCATGCTTTTAATTGATGTGACAGTGGCGGGTCGAGGAAAGCGCCGTTCTCCCCATCGCATTGTCGAGAAAGCTTGCGCACGTCTGTACCTCGAGCAGACGCTCACAATCGGCAAGCGAGCCTGCGCATGAATCCAGCAGAGAATGAGCGTTTTACCCGCTTCCTCTTGGAAGCTGCCGCTACGTCAAAACGTATCGGCTACTCGCCCACAGAAATGGTGCGAATGCTTAACAGCAGTGGCGGATACGATGCAGTATCGCGCCTTCTTGGCCGAGCATCGGTTTCAACGGGCTTCGTCGAGTTATTTACACGCGGCAGGCCGGATCTCACCGTTGAGGCTCTAGTCCTCGAATCGGAGTGGCTACAGCATTTCGACGCCGATCTAATAAGCCGCGCTCGAAAGCGCCTTAAAGATGTCGGCTACGCTTGGACGGAGTGGACTCATTCGAATATTGATGACGGATCCGAGATTGCGATTGACAACGGAGACAGCACCGCTCTTTCGCGAGTGATAGCACGGGTATTGGCGGAATACATCGAGGCTTCGAAATCAGATTTTGCTAGGCACCCCCTGGCAAGCAACATTCGCAGCGATCTTCCAGCACTGATCATGAAAAAACTTGGCGAACGGTCTAACGGGCTTCTAGTTAAAGGAAGTGCTGGCCAGGGGAATTGGGCACGCGGCCCATGGATCGCTCTGTTCAATCCCATCGTCACGCGCTCAGCTCAGTCAGGCTATTACGTTTGCCTCCTCTTCCGTGAAGATATGGAAGGCGTGTACGTCTGCGTCGGCCAAGCCATGACGGAGGCAAGAGAAAGCTATAGGTCCGACGCAAAAACCGCGTTGCTAGCGCGCGCAGAGCACTTCCGAGCGATGCTGGGAAACACTCGAGGAGCGCTACCACTCGACTCCATCGATCTCGCTCCATCAAGCCCTGCGAACGACAGTTCGTTCTACGAGGCGGGAATCATTTGCGCAAAGATCTACCGCTCTGCCGAAATACCTGATGACTCGAAAATCGTGAGTGATCTAATCGAAGCATTACGCATCTACGACAAGCTTATTTTCGCTGAAACCAGCCTTGATCGAGATGACGAAATCGACGAGAAGGCAAGAAAAATACCACTTTACGAGGACCCTTCGCGCTTTCGGATACATAAGCGAGTAGAGCGCAATCAAAGATTAGTTGAGCAGGTGAAGAAGGCCAAAGGACCAAGTTGCGAGGTATGCGGGATGAACTTTACGCAAAGATATGGGTCAATTGGCGACGGGTACATAGAAGCACATCATCTAAGACCGGTATCGACGTTAGAGAAGATGCGGACGGAACTCGATCCTGTGAAAGATTTTGCTGTGCTCTGCTCAAATTGCCACAGGATGATCCATCGATCTCGCCACGTCGGCGACATCGATGCGTTCAAAGCGGAACATTTCGAGCATCAGCCCAATCGCGAAGGGGATTCAAGCTAGGGCGGCGCGCACTAATCAAGCGCGCATCAGAGTGGCGACATGCAGTTCAACATGTCAAATACGAATCGCGTTTTCCCTTGAACACGCGGTCAGCTCACATAAGCCCTTCAAAGATCATGCGTCAAATGCATTAGCCTGCCCCCGACGTCCCCCCGCCTTCAGTAGCGGTCCGATTTGAGTCCGGGGTTAATGTAACT